>JBBRJU010000017.1:0-12970 GCA_038218895.1 Burkholderiales bacterium | reverse complement strand
GGCAGTGCGCGGCTGCTGGTGGCTGGTGGCATGGAGAGCATGACCAACGCGCCGCACCTGATGTTTGCGCGCAAGGGCGTGAAGTACGGCGCCGCCAGCATGTTCGACCACATGGCCATGGACGGGCTGGAAGACGCCTATGAACGCCTGCCCAACGGTGCTGGCAAGGCCATGGGCGTGTTTGCCGAGCAGTGCGTCGACAAGTACCAGTTCAGCCGCGAAGCGCAAGACCAGTACGCCATCACCTCCACCACCCGCGCCAAGGCCGCCAATGAAGACGGCAGCTTCGCCTGGGAGATGGCACCGGTGGCGCTGGGCGACAAGGCCGGTACCGTGGTCAAGTTCGACGAGCAGCCGTTCAAGGCCAGGCTCGACAAGATCCCGAGCCTGAAGCCGGCGTTCAAGAAAGACGGCACCATCACCGCCGCCAATGCCAGCAGCATTTCCGACGGCGCCGCCGCGCTGGTGCTGATGCGTGAATCGACCGCCCGCGCGTTGGGCCTCACCCCGCTGGCGCGCATCGTGGCCCATGCGGTGCATGCCCAGGCGCCGGCCTGGTTTGCCACCGCGCCGGCTGGCGCCATCACCAAGGTGCTGAAGCAGGCCGGCTGGGACGCCAAGAGCGTGAACCTGTGGGAAGTCAACGAAGCCTTCGCCGCAGTCAGCATGGCCGCGATGCATGCGTTCGACCTGCCGCACGACATTGTCAACGTGCATGGCGGCGCCTGCGCGCTCGGCCACCCCATCGGCGCCAGCGGTGCGCGCATCATCGTCACCCTGCTCGGCGCGCTGAAGCAGCGCAACCTCAAGCGTGGCGTGGCGGCGCTGTGCATCGGCGGTGGTGGGGCCACCGCGCTGGCTGTCGAATTGCTGTGAGCGCCGCGCTGCTCGTCATGCCCCTGGTGCAGCAGGGTGACAGCTGCTGCCGCCGCGTGCGTTTCAGCCGTGACGACATCGCCACCTTCGCCCGCATCTGCGGCGACAGCAACCCGCTGCACCATGACCAGCAGGCCGCGCAGCGCGCGCGCCATGGCGAGATCATCGCCAGCGGTGAGCACACCACCGCCATGTTGATCGGGCTGGCCTCGTCGCACTTCTCGCAGCCCGACGCCAACGGCCCGCGTGAAGTGTTGTGCCTGAACTTCAACTTCGCCTTCAAGGGGCCGGTGTTTGCCGAGCAGGCCATCGAACTGAGCTGGAAGGTGGCCACGGTCGAGCCGCATGCGCGCCTGGGCGGGGTGCTGGTGCACCTGGACGGCAAGGCCGCCGTGCGCCTTGCCAACCCGTCGGTGGTGGGCCGCGGCACGCTGCTGATCAAGAACGTTTCACACTGAGCACGCGCATGGCCATGCATGTGTTGATCCTGGGTGCCTCGCGCGGCATCGGCTTTGAACTGGCGCGCCAATGCCTGGCTGCCGGTGACCGGGTGGTGGCCACCGCGCGCGGCGACGCCGGCCTGGCGCAACTGGCGGCGCTGGGCGCGCAGCCGCTGCGGCTGGACGTGGCCAGCGCTGCCGGCTGCGCCGGCCTGGCCTGGCCCATCGACGGGGCCCAGTTCCACCAAGTCTGGCTGGTGGCCGGTGTCTACGGCCCGCGCAGCAGCGGCTTGCAGCCGCCCACCGAGGCCGAGTTCGATGCGGTGATGCACACCAACGTGCTGGCCGCCATGCGCCTGCTGCCGCCGCTGGCCGATGCGCTGGTGCCGGGCGGCACGCTGGCGCTGCTGTCGTCGCGCATGGGCTCGATCGGCCTGCGCGACGGCCCCAACGGCTGGCTGTACCGGGCGTCGAAGGCAGCGCTGAATTCAGTGCTCAAGGACGCGTCGCTGGCCCTGGCCGGGCGCGCCATCTGCGTCAGCCTGCACCCCGGCTGGGTGCAGACCGACATGGGCGGCGGTGGCGCTGATCTGACCGTGGCCTGCAGCGTGGCCGACCTGCGCGCCACCGTGGCCCGCCTGGGCCCCGCCGACAACGGCCGCTTCCTCAACCACGACGGCCAGCCGCTGGCCTGGTGAGTGCACAACCATGAGCCTGGCCGAGACCCACGCCCTTTTCAATCGCTACCGCGAGGCGTTCAATCGACTGGATGGCGACGCGGTGGCCGACCTCTGGCATGCCGACGGCAGCGGCATCACCGACAGCCGAGGCGGTTGCGGCTGTCTGACCTGGTGGCCCGACGACGCGCCAATGCGTGCCAACCACCGGGCACTGTGCGATGTCTACCGCCAGGGCGTCTGCGGCCAGGCTGATTTCCACATCGACCAGTTCGTGCCGATGGGCCGTGACCATGCCTTTGCCCATCTGCAGTGGACGATGACTGCCGCCGACGGCCGCCTGCTGCAGCGCTTTTGCACTGGTTACCAACTGCTGCGCACGGCCGCCGGCCCGCGGGTGCTGCTGTGCACTGCCCACCAAGAAGACTTACAGGAAATGAAACGCCATGCTGCTCAGTGACGACCACCGTGCGGTGCAGGAGGCCGTGCGCCAGTTTGTGCAGGCCGAGATCGCTCCCCACGCAGCGGCCTGGGACAAGAGCCACCAGTTTCCGGCGGCGCAGTTGAAGGGGCTGGCCGCCTTGGGTTGCTACGGCGTGGCCGTGCCCGCCGCGCTCGATGGCGCCGGGCTCGACTACCTGGCGCTGGCCATCATCCTGGAGGAAATCGCCGCTGGCGATGGCGCCACCAGTACCGTGGTCAGCGTCAACAACTGCCCGGTGTGCTCCATCCTGATGGCCTTCGGCAATGCCGACCAGCAAGAGCGCTTCCTCAAGCCGCTGGCACGTGGCGACATGCTGGGCGCCTTCTGCCTGACCGAGCCGCATGTGGGCAGCGAGGCCGGCGGGCTCAAGACCACGGCCACGCTGGACGGCGACCACTATGTGCTCGACGGCGTCAAGCAGTTCATCACCAGCGGCAAGAACGGCGATGTGGCCATCGTCATGGCCGTCACCGACAAGGCCGCCGGAAAGCGGGGTATCAGCGCCTTCCTGGTGCCCACCACCACGCTTGGCTACACGGTGGCGCGGGTCGAAGACAAGATGGGCCAGCATGCCAGCGACACCGCACAGATCGTGTTCGACCACTGCCGCGTGCCGGTGGAAAACCGCCTGGGCGCCGAAGGCCAGGGCCTGAAGATCGCGCTGTCGGGGCTGGAAGGCGGGCGCATCGGGATTGCCAGCCAGGCGCTGGGCATGGCGCGTGCCGCCTTCGACTATGCGCTGGCCTACAGCAAGGACCGCGTCGCCTTCGGCGTGCCGATCTTCGAGCACCAGGCGGTGCAGTTCAAGCTGGCCGACATGGCCACCCAGATCGAGGCCACGCGCCAGCTGATCTGGCATGCCGCCACGCTGAAGGATGCCGGCCTGCCCTGCCTGAAAGAAGCCGCCATGGCCAAGCTGCTGGCCAGCGAGATGGCCGAAGCCGTGTGCTCAGGCGCCATCCAGGTGTTGGGCGGCTACGGCTACCTGAGCGATTTCCCGGTCGAGCGTATCTACCGGGATGTGCGGGTGTGCCAGATCTACGAGGGCACGTCGGAAGTGCAGAAGATCCTGATCGGCCGGGCGCTGGCGAGATAGCGAGGGCACCGGCCATGCCGCCGAAGCGGCCGATGCCGACGCCGACCCCATCACCTTGGGCGCTGGCTGCTGGTGCTCCTGCGGCCGGTCTTGTGCGTGCCCGGCGCCGGCGCAGGGCGAGAATGCGGTGATGAGCCCTGAACCCGGCGCTGCCACCCCACCCCCGCTGCTGCACTGGACCGGTGACGACGGCCAGCCACAGCAGGCCGACTGGCGCAGCCTGGCCGGCCATCCATCCGCGCAGCGGGTGCAGCTCGCCGACGACCGCATGGCCGCCGACGCCGCCTACCGCCTGCTCGACGCCGGCACCGCGCTGCTGTGGCGGGGCGACTACCAGAACGCGCGCCACCTGCTGCAGGCGCTGGGCCGCCGGATCGACAAGCGCCTGTCCCGCCCGGCTGCCGCACCGGCCACGCTGGCGGCCGCCTTCGTCGCCCAGCGCCAGGCCCAGGCGCGGCGCGCACGCCTGCTGGGCGGTTTGCTGCTACCTTTCGACGCCGACCACGGCCTGCCGCTGCGCCGCGCGCCCGATGTGCGCGCAGCCGGGGCACAGGCCCATGGCCCGGTACCGGCGCACTATGTGCAGTCGCTGCGTGAACTGCTGGGCATCGTCGGCGCGTTTGAATGGCGCAAGAAGGGCGTGCCGGTCCCGGCGCTGGGCGCGTCCATCCACCCCCACCATGGTGTGTTCTCGCCGGTGCGTGGCGAATATGTCGACCTGGTGGCGCAGGCGCCGCTGCCGCCGGCAGCGCTGGTGCATGGCGCGGCCGATGTCGGCACCGGCACCGGCGTGCTGGCGGCGGTGCTGGCGCGGCGCGGCCTGCGGGTGCTGGGCACCGACTTGTCGGCCGCCGCGCTGGCCTGCGCTGCCGACAACATCCGCCGCCTCGGGCTGCAGCGGCAGATCAGCTTGCAGCAGGCGGATCTGTTCCCCGCCGCGCTGTCCCGCACAGATTGGTTGCCCGCCAAGCTGTCCCCCACCGATCCGCTCCCTACCGATCCGCCCCCCGCCACCGAGGTGGCCCGCTTCGGCCTGCTGGTGTGCAATCCGCCCTGGGTGCCGGCGCCGGCCGGCTCGGCGCTGGACGCCGCCGTCTACGACCCCGACAGCCGCATGCTGCGCGGCTTCCTGGCCGGTTTGGTTGGCCACCTGGCACCGGGCGGTGAGGGCTGGCTGATCCTGTCGGACCTGGCCGAGCACCTGGGCCTGCGCGCACGCGCCACCTTGCTGGGCTGGATCGCCGACGCTGGCCTGCAGGTGCTGGGCCGGCAGGACACCCGGCCCCACCACGCCCGCGCGCTGGACGCCACCGACCCGCTGCACGCCGCGCGCGCGGCCGAACGCACTGCACTCTGGCGCCTGGGCGCCGCCTGAGCCTCGTCGATACCGACATGGACCAGCCCGCCGTGCTGCAACCACTGCCGCTGACGATCGCCAATTTCGCGCCTTTCGGCCGGGTGCTGCAGGTGCCGGCCGATGCCGCTGGCGGCCAGGCCATCAACAACGCCACCAGCTGCCGCCATGTGTTGCTCGACGATGCGCTGCTGACAGCCCAGGGCGGCCGGCCGGTGCTGAGCCTGAGCCGGGCGCAGGCGCGGTGCCTGCCGATGGACCTGCGGGAGATGGAGCGCCATGTGCATGGCAGCCAGGCCTTTGTGCCGCTGGGCGCGGCGCGGCGCATGGTGCTGGTGGTGGCGTGGCCCGGGCCGGCACCGCGCGGGCTGGCCGACCTGGCGGCATTTGTCAGTGACGGCAGCCAGGGCGTGTGGCTGGCGCCGGGCACCTGGCACCACCCGCTGCTGGCGCTGGATGCAGGTGACTTTCTGGTGCTGGAGCGGCGCAGCGCGGTCGACGATTGCGACGTGGTGCCGCTGGTGCCGCCCGTGCGACTGTATGCGCCGGGTTGACCTGCGCGCCGGTTTGACCTGCGCGCCGGTTTGACATGTGGGCCGGTTTGACGCGCGCGCCGGGTTGACCGGTACACCGGCTTGAAGCTGCGCGGCTGCCGGCCTACACCGTGCGCCGCAGCGCCTCGAAGAACAACACGCTCTGCAGCCGCTCACCCTGCGTCTGGGCGGCCACCCGCGCGGCCAGCGCGCCGCCCACCGGCGCCAGCGGCCGGCCGGTGCTGTGCGCCAGCACCTGGGCCTGGCAGGCCCGCTCCAGGTAGTACAGGTCGTCATAGGCATGGGCCAGCCGCGGCCCGCAGACCACCACGCCGTGGTTGGCCAGGAACACCACGTCGGCGCCCCCCATGGCCAGGGCGATGCGCGCGCCCTCGGTGGCATCCAGCGCCAGGCCGTTGTAATGCGCATCCACCGCCAGCCGGCCGTGAAAGCGCATTGCTGTCTGCGACAGCGCCGGGTCCAGCGCACGGTCAGTCGTCAGCGTCAGCGCGGTGGCATGCGGCATGTGGGTGTGCAGCACGCAGGTCTGGCGTGCAATGCGGTGGATTGCGGCATGGATGAACATGGCGGTCGATTCCACCGGGTGCCGGCCCGCCAGCGCGGTGCCGGCGGTGTCGACCAGCACGATGTCGTCGGCCTGCACCTCGTGCCACAGCAGGCCGCGCGGGTTCAGAAGGAAGCGGCCCGACCGGTCGGGCAGTTCGACGCTGAAGTGGTTGCACACGCCCTCGGCCAGGCCATGGTGGGCGGCGGCGCGCAGCGCCAGGGCCAGGTCGGCCCGCAGCGCGGCCACGGCGGGGCTGTCGAAATCCTGGGCATGCTGGTTGGTTGTCATGTCAGGCCTCCCGCCGGGCCGCCCCAAGGGAGGGCTGCGCCCCTTGGGGGGCAGTGAACGCAGTGAACATGGGGGCTTCATGTCATCTCCGGCGCTGCTCGCGCAGCATGAACAGGTACAGGCTTTCCACCTTCTCGCGCGCCCAGGGTGTCTTGCGCAGGAACTTCAGGCTCGACGCCACGCTGGGCGTGTCGGTGAAGCAGCGCAGCGCAATGCGTTCGCCCAGGCCGGCCCAGCCGTAATGCGCAGCCAGCGCGCTGACGATGGCCTCCAGCGTCAGCCCGTGCAGCGGGTTGCGGGGCTGGGCGGGCTGCTTCGGCGCGGCGGGGTCGGGCATGCGCCGATTCTGGCAGCGCGGGCTGCCCGCCATACTGGTGGCCTCCATTCCGACGCACGACAACCACCGCAGGAGCCGCAGATGCGCAAGTCCGTCAAGACCATGGTCGACGAAGCCCTCGCCGAGATCACCACCCACAGCCTGGACGACGCCCGCGCGCTGCACGGCCAGCCCGGCGTGCTGTTCGTCGACCTGCGCGACCCGCGTGAACTGGAGCGCGAGGGCGTGATCCCCGGCGCCTTCCACGCGCCGCGCGGCATGCTCGAATTCTGGGTCGACCCCGAGTCGCCTTACTTCAAGCCCGCGCTGTTCGATGCCGACACGCACTACGTGCTGTTCTGCGGCGGCGGCTGGCGCTCGGCACTGGCGGCCAAGGTGATGCAGGAGCTGGGCGTGCCCAAGGTGGCGCACATGCACGGCGGCTTCACCGCCTGGAAGGACGCCGGCGCGCCGGTGGCGCCGCATGTGCCCAAACCGGCCAGGGCTGCAGCACTGCCGGCTTCGTCTTGAGGCGTACCCGACCAGGCCAGCTTCATCTTGAGACGCAGCTGGCCCGGCCAGTTTCATCTTGAGACGCACCTGGCCCGGCCAGGTGCTGGCGCGCATCCGTCCGCGACCTGGGTGGTGCGCAGACGCTGACGCGACGTTCTAAAAACGCGGCTGGTCGAGCCGGTCCACCACCAGTTCGGCAATCGCCAGGCTGGACGTGAGCCCGGGTGATTCAATGCCGAACAGGTTCAGCAACCCTGGCACGCCGTGCACCGCCGGCCCGTCGATGCGGAAATCGGCCGCCGGCTCACCCGGGCCGCTGATCTTCGGCCGCAGGCCGGCATAGCCCGGCTGCAGCACACCGTCCGGCAGGCCGGGCCAATAGCGCCGCACCTCGGCATAGAAGTGGTCGGCGCCGGCGGCGTCCACGCTGTAGTCGATGCGGTCCACCCATTCGAAGCTGGGGCCGAAGCGGGCCTGGCCGCCCAGGTCCAGCGTGAGGTGCACCCCCAAGTGGCTGCTTTGGCCCGGCGCCGGGTACACCAGCCGCGCAAACGGCGCGCGGCCGGGCAGGGTGAAGTAGCAGCCCTTGGCCAGGTGGTCGCGCGGGATGTGGGCTGCGCCCAGCCCGGCGAAGCGCCGTGCCAGCGCCGGTGCCTGCAGGCTGGCACTGTTGACCACGCTGCGGGCGCGCAGCTGCATCGGTTCATCGCCGCCGACGTCGAGTTCAATGCCCTGCGGCGTGCAGCGCCCGCCCAGCACCGGCGCGCACAGCGCCAGCACCGCACCGGCGGCTTCGGCGTCGCCCAGCAGCGCCAGCATCAGGCCATGGCTGTCGATGATGCCGGTCGACGGGCTCAACAGCGCGCCCACGCAGTGCAACGCCGGCTCCAGCGCCTGCGCCTCGGCGGCTGTCAGGCGTTGCAGGTCGGTCACGCCGTTGGCGTGGGCGGTGGCCAGCAACTTGTCCAGTGCCGGCAGCTCGTCGGCCTGGCTCGCCACGATCAGCTTGCCGCAGCGCTGGTGCGCCACGCCGTGGCTGGCGCAGAAGGCATACAGCAACTGCTTGCCGCGCACACACAGCTGCGCCCGCAACGAGCCGGTGGGGTAGTAGATGCCAGCGTGGATGACCTCGCTGTTGCGGCTGCTGGTGCCGGTGCCAAATCCGTTCTCGGATTCCAGGATGAGCACGTCGCGCCCGGCCTGGGCCAAGGCCCGCGCCACCGCCAGGCCCACCACGCCCGCGCCGATCACCACCGCATCGACATCGTCCATGTTGTGCGGCGCCTGCTCAGATGCCGTTGGCCACCAGCGCCGCCAGCGCCTCGCCCAGCTGCGTGGTGCTGGCTGTGCCGCCCAGGTCGGGCGTGCGCGGGCCGTCTTTCAGCACTGCCTCGATGGCGCGCAGCAGCGCGTCGTGTGCGTCGCGGTGGCCCAGAAAGTCAAGCATCATCGCCGCGCTCCAGACCATGGCCACCGGGTTGGCGATGTTCTGGCCGAAGATGTCGGGTGCCGAGCCGTGCACCGGCTCGAACAGGCTGGGGAAGTGGCGCTCGGGGTTCAGATTGCCGCTGGGCGCGATGCCGATGGTGCCAGTGCAGGCCGGGCCCAGGTCGCTCAGGATGTCGCCAAACAGGTTGGTGGCGGCCACCACGTCGAAGCGCTGCGGCTGCAGCACGAAGCGCGCGGCCAGGATGTCGATGTGCTGCTTGTCCCAGCTGATGTCGGGGTGGCGGGCGGCGGCCTCGGCGGCGCGCTCGTCCCACCAGGGCATGCTGATCGCGATGCCATTGCTCTTGGTGGCCACTGTCACATGCTTGCGGGCGCGGCTGCGGGCCAGGTTGAAGGCGTAGTTCAGCAGCCGCTCGCTGCCGTGGCGGGTGAACACGCTTTCCTGCAGCACGAACTCTCGCGGCGTGCCGCCGAACATCACGCCACCCACGCTGCTGTACTCGCCTTCGGTGTTTTCGCGCACGATCAGCATGTCGATCTCGCCGGGCTTGCGCGGTGTTCCATCCATGGTCACCAGCGGGCAGGGCACACCTTCGAACAGTCGCGCCGGGCGCAGGTTGATGTACTGGTCGAATTCACGCCGGAACTTCAGCAGGCTGCCCCACAGCGAAATGTGGTCGGGCACGCTGGCCGGCCAGCCGACTGCGCCGAACAGGATGGCGTCCATGCCGCCGATCTGCGCCTTCCAGTCGTCGGGCATCATCTGGCCGGTCTGCGCAAAATGGTCGCAGCTGGCCCAGGCGATCGGCGTGATCTGCAGCGGGATGGCAAAGCGCGCAGCGGCGGCCTGCAGCACCCGCAGGCCTTCGGGCATCACTTCCTGGCCAATGCCATCTCCGGGGATGGCGGCAATGCGGTGGGGGGTGGTCATGCGGGTCTCCAGGGCAGGGCGAGCGGCATGCTAGCCGGAATCGTCACTGGCCTCGTCGCTGGCCCCGTCACCGGGATCGTGACCGGCTCTGGGCCGATGCGCGGCCCCCAGCACCGTTCCGCGCCGTGCCGGACCTTGGGGCGGCAGCTGGGACAAACCCTGATCCTGATCAAGTCGTCGGCGCGGCGGCTGCGCTAGCCTGCGGCCTGTCCTGCCCCCACCACGGCCGCTGCGCGGCCGGCCCCCATGCCGACTGCATCGCCCGCATCTCCTTCGCCGTCGGCCGTCCCGCCGGCGTTGTGGCCCCGCCTGGCCGCCAGCGGCCTGCAGCCGCTGGCGCTGGCGGGCCGGCAGCTGTTGCCCATCGTGCAGGGCGGCATGGGTGTGGGGGTGTCGGCCCACGGCCTGGCGGGTGCCGTGGCCGCGCTGGGCGGTGTGGGCACGCTCAGTTCGGTGGACTTGCGCCGGCACCACCCCGACCTGATGGCGCGCACCCAGCACCTGCCGCAGCGGGTGGGTTGCGACGACGACACCCGCGCCCAGATCAACGCCGCCAACCTGGAGGCCGTGGGCCGTGAGGTGCGCGCCGCGCTGGCGCTGGCCGGCGGCCATGGCCTGGTGGCGATCAATGTGATGCGTGCCGTCAGCGACTACGCCGCTTCTGTGCGCAGCGCACTGGAAGCCGGCGTGCAGATGGTGGTGGTGGGCGCCGGCCTGCCGCTCGACCTGCCCGACCTGGCGGCCGACTTTCCGCACGCCCTGCTGGTGCCCATCCTCAGTGACGCCCGCGGCGTGGCCCTGGTGGTCAAGAAGTGGGAGCGCAAGAAGCGCCTGCCCGACGCCATCGTGCTGGAGCATCCGCGCCTGGCCGGCGGCCACCTGGGCGCAGCAAAGATCGCCGACCTGGGCGATGCCCGCTTCGACTTCGAACGCGCCATCCCGGAATCACTGGCCTTTCTGCGCAGCGCCGGGCTGGAAGGGCGCATCGCGCTGATCGCCGCCGGCGGCATCCGCAGCCGAGACGACATCGCGCGGGTGCAGGCCCTGGGCGGCGCAGCCGCGCAACTGGGCACGGCATTCGCCGTGACCACCGAATGTGACGCCAGCGCTGGCTTCAAGCAGGTGCTGGCCGGCGCGCGTGATGAAGACATGGTCACCTTCACCAGCGTGGCCGGCCTGCCGGCCCGCGCCGTGGCCACGCCCTGGCTGCTGGCCTATCTCAAGGCCGAGCCGCGGCTGCAGGCCGTGGTGCATGCCAAGGGCCGCTGCACCCAGGCCTTCGACTGCCTGGCCCGGTGCGGCCTGCGCGACGGTCTGCCCGGCTGGGGCCAGTTCTGCATCGACCAGCAACTGGCGGCCGCACTGCGCGGCGACCGGAAGAAGGGCCTGTACTTCCGCGGTGTGGGTGCGCTGCCGTTCGGTGCGCAGATTCGCCCGGTGCGCGACCTGATCGAGCACCTCCTGGCACCTGCAACCGCCGCAGCCGCTGCAGCGCAGCCGTTGCAGGCCGGCCTGGACACGCTGCCTGCGCCGGCGGCTTGCAACGCTGCAGCGCCTGCCCGGTAGCGGCCGCTGCACCGCGCGCGCGGGCAGGGCGCGTGCCGGCGGGCAGGCCCGGTGGCCTGTGGCAGACTGCAACAATCATCACACCATTGGGACGCCGCCATGCCCGCCACCAGCCCCAGCAGCACCCCCCACAACCGCATTGCCCTGGTCACCGGCGCCGGCTCGGGCATCGGCCAGGGCTGTGCCGCCGCCCTGGTGGCCGATGGCTGGCGCGTGGTCTATGCCGGCCGCCGGCTCGAGGCGCTGCAGGCTGCCATCGCCCACGCCGGCGACCCGTTCGGCGACATTGGCGAACGTGCGCTGGCCGTGCCCTGCGACGTGGGCGACGAAGCGTCGGTGGACGCGCTGTTTGCCACCATCGTGCAGCGCTTCGGCCGGCTCGACCTGCTGTTCAACAACGCCGGTGTGTCCCTGCCGGTGCAAACCCCCGATGAGATCGACGCCGCCGCCTGGCGCCGCGCGGTCGACACCAACTTGAACGGCGCCTTCTTCTGCCTGTCTGGGGCGTTCAAGATGATGCGCGCCCAATCGCCGATGGGCGGGCGCATCATCAACAACGGGTCGATCTCGGCGCATGCGCCGCGGCCCGGCTCGATCGCCTACACCGCCACCAAGCATGCGGTGACCGGCCTCACCCGCGCCGCCTCGCTCGACGGCCGTGCTTATGACATCGCCGTGGGCCAGATCGACATCGGCAACGTGGCCAGCGACATGACCGAGCGCATGGCCAAGGGCGTGCCCCAGGCCGACGGCAGCATCAAGCCCGAGGCGCGCATGGACCTGCAAGCGGTGGTCGACAGCTTCATGGCCATGGCGCGCCTGCCGCCGGGCGCCAATGTGCTGTTCATGACGGTGATGGCCACCAAGATGCCCTTCGTGGGCCGCGGCTGATCCACGCGGCCGCGCAGCGCCGCGCCGCACCTGCCCGGCCGATGAGCCTCACGGCGCTGCCCGGCCCCCATGCCTGGCCCGATCGGCCGGGCGCCACGTCCACGCTGCGGCAGTGCATCACGCTGGCGCTGCTGTTGCATGTGCTGGTGGTGGTGGTCTTCGGCAACACCGAAGGGGGCAGCGCCCCGCCGGGCCAGGGCGTGTGGGGGGCGCTGAACATCCGCCTGGCGGGCAGCGATGCGCCGGGCCGTGCCGACACCACCGTGGCGTCTGATGCCCACAGCGGCCCGCAGGGCACTGCCCGCGCGCAGCGCTGGGGCGGCGCGGTGCGCGCGCCGCATGCGCAGCCCGAAGCACACAGCACCGCCGGTGCCGCACGGCAGGGCACCTGGCAGCCCGCGCAGGCGCAGGACCGGGTGCAGGCAGTGCCCGATGTGGCGCTGCCGGTGGCTGCGGATGCAGCGCCCGCTGTGGCGGCAGATATGGCGGCAGATGTGGCAGCAGATTCGGCGCCTGATCTGGTGGCTGGTCCGGCGGCAGCCAACCCGGCTGACCAGGCGCCTGCGACCGTGCGCCCGGCGGCGGCTCCGGCGGCGGCCCTCACACCGGCTGCGGCTGCGCCGCTGGCACTGCCCGAGCGGGTGCCCGGGCGTGGGGCCGGGCGTGGGGTCGAGCGGGTGCCGCTGCGGACCCGCCCGGCCGATGCCAGCCCGGCAATCACGCCCTGGCAGTTTCCCGCGCTGCCCGCCGCAGTGTTGCAAAACGTGCCGCTGCCCGCCTTGAACCTGCCACTGGCCCCAGAGCCAGGGCCCGCGCCCGCGCCTGCACCGGCACCGGCAGCGGCAGCGGCAGCGGCAGCGGCAGCGGCACCCCCGGCTGCACCGGCGCTCGCTCTGCCGCCAAGGCCGCCACCGACGTCGCCACCGACACCGACACCGACGCCGACGCCGACGCCGGCGCGTGCTACCCGACTGCAGGGCGTGCAGCC
>JBBRJU010000016.1:0-12983 GCA_038218895.1 Burkholderiales bacterium | reverse complement strand
CTGCAAGGTGTGCTCCAGCACCTCGCCCAGCGCGGGCGGCGTGGACGGCGCAGCGTCGCCGGGGCCGAGCGCGGCGCTCAGGCGCTGCAGGGTGTGGCCATAGCGGGCGGTCTGGTCGCCAGCGGCCGCCGCCGATGCCTGCATGCCGTCCAGCAGCCCCGCCACGCCTTCGGTCACCTGCTCGGCGGTGTCGATGCCCGGGTCGGCCAGATGGCGGCGGTACAGCGCTTCAGTGGCGGCTTCGTCGAGCACGCCGTGGGTGGCCAGGTGCTTGTCCAATGCCGCATGCAGTGGGGAGTTGACATCGGCCACATAGGCGTACCACACCGCATAACTGACCGGGTGCAATGCTGCGGCCTGCCGTGACATCAGCGGCAAGGCCTTGCGCAGCGGCTCGGTGCTGCGCTCCACGGTGTCGTGGTACTCCATCGAAGTCTTGCTCCTGCTGTCGCGGCATGGCCGGCGGGTCGGCGCCGGGCCCCATTGCATCGGCAGCTTCCTCACGCGTCGATATTTTCCTACACCGAACCTGGGGGGTCGGTGAATTGCGTAGGGGTTTTCGCCAAGCGACTGTGGCGCACGCCCACAAATGACAAAGCCGGCCAAACGGCCGGCTTCGCTGCAAGACAGACCGGGCCGCCAGGGCCCGGTGCGCATCACTTCAGATGGCCGTTGATCAGCTTGGTCATCTCGAACATCGACACCTGGGCCTGCTTGAAGATTTCCTTCAGCTTGGCGTCGGCATTGATCATGGTCTTCTTGGCCTTGTCCTGCAGGCCGTTCTTCTTGATGTATTCCCAGACCTTCTTGGTGACCTCGGTGCGGGGCACGGGCTTGTCGCCAATGATGGCGGCCAGTGCCGGGCTGGGGGTCATGGCCTTCATGAAGGCGGCGTTGGGCGTGCGCTTCTTGGCCGCTGCCTTCTTGGCGGGTGCCGCCTTCTTCGCCGGGGCGGCCGTCTTCGCGGGGGCTGCCGCCTTCTTGGCCGGTGCCGCCGGCTTGGCCGCCGCCGTCTTGGCCGGAGCGGCCTTTTTCGCCGCAGGCGCCTTCTTGGCCGGGGCGGCCTTTTTCGCAGTTGCCATGTGTATTTTCTCCATCACGTGAGTGGTTGATGCGCCGGAGTGCCCGGGCCGCTGGCTGCTTGAACCCGCGTTGCTCTCTGTGGCCTTCAGCGGGCGCAATGGTACTGCCAGCCATGGGTGATGAGAAGCTGTTTTCATAGGTAAAACTGCCCCGCCAAGGCCCCACCATATGCTTTTGTCGCACCCAGGCATCACCCGGGGCATGCAGCACGCGGCAAACACGGCCGGCAAGCCGCCGCAGAGCGCTGCCGCCCAGGTGTGCGGACGGTGTGCGGCAGGTGTGCGGCAGGTTTATGCTGCAGGCCATGAAACTCATCGTCCGTTGGCTGTTGCTGGCTGCCGCCCTGCTGCTGGTGGCCTACCTTTATCCCGGCGTCTCGTTGGACAGCTATGGCGCGGCCCTGGTGGCCGCGCTGGTGCTGGGCCTGCTCAACACGCTGGTGCGCCCGTTGCTGGTGCTGCTGACGCTGCCGGTCACGCTGGTCACGCTGGGGCTGTTCCTGTTCGTGATCAACGCGCTGATGTTCTGGTCGGCCGCCGGGGTGCTCAGCGGCTTCAACGTCACCGGCTTTGGTGCGGCGCTGGTGGGGTCGGTGATCTACAGCCTGTGCAGCATGGTGATCGACGTGGCGATGGAGCGGCTGTTCAGCCGCGGCCCGGCCTGATGCTGTCCACCCAGCCGTTGCGTTAGGCGGCGCGGCCAAGCCTCAGCGCACTGGCTTCAGCACCACCAAGCCGCAACGCAGCCAGGCCCACGCGCGGTCATTCAGACGAATCGTCGCGGCGCCGCTCGCCGGCGCGGCGCTCTTCGGCCAGCAGCTGGCGGCGCTGCGCTTGCACGTCGCGCAGCCGGGCGTCAATCACCGACGCCTCGATGAAGTCGGTGCCCGCGCCGCCATTGCGCGCCAGTTGCTGGCCCGCGCGCAGGCGGTCGATGGCGCCGGCCAGGTTGCCCAGCGCAGCCTGCGCCTCGGCCTCGGCACGCACTGCCCGCAGTGGCTGGCCCAGCTTGCCTGCGGCCTGCGCCAGCGCCTGCCAGGCCGCCGCATCGTCGCGGTGCAGCGTGGCCCAGGTGTGCAGGGCTTCGACGCTGCGCCGCAGCACCGGCAGGCTGCCGTCGGCCAGCGCCCATTCGGCCTGCAGCAGCAGGCCGGAGCGCCCGCCGTCGACCAGGCCTTCGGCATCCAGCACGCTGCCGGCGCGGGCCACGTCGCCGCGCGCCAGCGCCAGCTGCACCGCCAGCCGGGCCAGCGCACGGCGGGCGGGGCCGTCGTCACGCTGGGGTGATGCGGCCAGCAGGCCGGCCGCTGCCCGCACTGCACGGTCGGCCCGGTCGAAATCACGCAGGCCCGCCGATGCCAGCGCGGCTGCATACAGGCCGTTGAGCCGGTCCCACAGCGGCAGCTGGTCCATGGTGGCGCGCGCGTCGAAATCCTGCAGCTTGCGCAGGGCCTGCACGCCGGGGTCCATCAGCACCCGCGCGCGGGCCTGCATCAGGCCATGCAGCAGCGGCGCCTGGGGCGGGTTGCCGGCTCCCACAGTGGCCTGCACCATCTGCCGCGCCTCGCCGATGCGGTCGACTGTCAACGGGTGGCTGCGCAGGTACGGGAAGCCGCCGCTGTCATTGAGCCGGCTGGCGTTGTCGAGCTTGTCGAACATGGCCGACATACCGGCCGGCGCAAAGCCGGCACCGGCCATCGTGGCCAGGCCGTTGCGGTCGGCCTCGCGCTCCATGTCGCGGGAGAAGTTCAGCTGCGCCTGCAGCATGGCTGCCTGGCCGCCCATGATGGCGGCCTGGGCCATGTCAGGGCTGCCGGCGCGGCTGGCCACCAGCAGGCCCAGCAGCATGGCCGCCAGGCCCAGTGTGCTGCTGCGCGACCCCGCCGACATGCTGCGTGCGATGTGGCGCCGGGTGACATGCGCCAGCTCATGCGCCAGCACTGACGCCAGCTCGTCGGGCGTGGCGGTGATGGCGATCAATCCCAGGTGCACACCCACATAACCGCCGGGCAGGGCGAAGGCGTTGACCGAGCGGTCGCGCACCAGAAAGCTCTCGTACGGAAACAGCCGCTCGGTGTCGGCATCGATGTCGCCTTGCAGGCGAGCGGTGCGCACCAGCGGCGCCCACAGGCTCTGCAGGTAGTCCAGCAGCTGCGGGTCGTCCAGGTAGGCCGGGTCGCGGCGGATCTCGCGCATCACCTGCTCGCCGATGCGTTTCTCCTGGTTCAGGTTGAAGTCGTCGGACGCCGACTCCCCCAGCGCCGGCAGGCGCACCGGCGATGGCGGCAGGCCCTGGGCCTGGACCGGCAGTGCGCTGGTGGCGCCCATCCACAGCGCGAGCACCGCACAGGGCAGGCGCCGGTGCCGGGTTGTCTGCGACCATTGCGGCGGCTTGTGCAGCGGACGGTGCAGCGGACGATTCGCAAAGGGCGGCAGGCGGTCGGTCAAGCAGGGCGTCCGAGGGTGGCTCTGAAGCGGTCCCCTATCATCCCACCGCCCCGTTGCCCGCATGTTTCGCCTGCCATGTCCCTGCCCACCAACCTGCCGACCAACCTGCCCACCAACCTGCCGCCAGACCCGCCCCCGGGCGCGCCGCTGACCCACTTCGACAGCCAGGGCCAGGCCCACATGGTGGACGTGGCGGCCAAGGCCGAGACGCACCGCATTGCGCGCGCGGGCGGCAGCATCCACATGCTGCCAGCCACGCTGGCGCTGATTGCCGGCGGCACCGCCAAGAAGGGCGACGTGCTCGGCATCGCCCGCATCGCCGCGATCCAGGCCACCAAGCGCACGGCCGAGCTGATCCCGCTGTGCCACCCGCTGCCGCTCACCCATGTGGCGGTCGATTTCCAGATCGATCTGGCCACCAGCGCGGTGCACATCCAGGTGCAGGCCGAAACCGTGGGCAAGACCGGCGTGGAGATGGAGGCACTGACCGCCGTGCAGGTGGGCCTGCTGACCATCTACGACATGTGCAAGGCGGCTGACAGAGGCATGGTGATGACCGACGTGCGCCTGCTGGAAAAGCAGGGCGGCAAGTCGGGTCACTGGGTGGCTGACGGGGCGTAGAGCGTCAGAAGGCCCACCAGCAGTCAGCGCTTCTACCGCCATGCCGGTCTTGCGCTTGTCTCGAAGCCACACACCCAGGCGCAGGCACTGAAGCCAAGGGGCTTCGGCGTCCCGGCGCCCTGTGCAGTACGAAGTCGACCTGATGCACCCACGCGGGGATGGTGATCCGGTCTTGCAGCAACCGCCTGTTGATCGTCTTTCCCTGCAGCCCGCCGCGTTGGGGGAACCCGGTGTGCAAACGAACACATGGCGAAGACGTGTTGAAAAAGCACTGATCTTCGACAGAGATGGCCACTGACCACCTGCCCGCCCTCAGCGCGCCAGCAGTGCAAACAGCGCCTGGTCACTGGGTGGCTGCCGGTCCGGCCTGATCGATCGCCGGCACCAGCGGCACCAGCGGCACCAGCGGCGACAGCGGCGGCACCAGCAACGGCGGCAGCGCCGCCAGATCGCGCCAGCTGTGCCGCCGTTGCGGCGCCTGGCACTGGAATGGCGCGTCAGCAGCAGGTGCACCGGCCTGGCAGGGCGCGAAGAAATCTGCCGCATCGGGGTTGCGGAAGTCACGCAGGCGCTGGGCCACCCAGCGTGCTTCGTCCGGGTGGCCGCTGTCGGCCAGTTGGCTTGACCAGGCCATCATCAAGCGCGTGTCCAGCAGCGCATGGGGCGCGCGCAGCAGGCCCAGCGCGCGGCTGGCCGGCGGCACCGCGTTGGTGGCGGCCGCATAGTCGGCATGGTGGGCGAACAGCGGGCTCAGTTGGCCGCGGGCGATGCGCGAGGCCAGCGCGCCGCTGCCGTCGGTGGGCGCGTAGATGACCACCACGCGCTGGTAGTCCAGCACCGCCAGCAGGCCGCCGGCCACCATCAGCAGACCCGCCAGCAGGCCGGCAGGCGATGAGGGGGGCGAAGCGGCGGGCGACATGGCGGGCGGGGTGGCGGGCTGGGTGGTGGACCACATGGCGGACCACATCGCGGGCGACATGCTGGGCGTCATGGCGGGCGATGCGGTCGGCGCGGCCTTGCGCTGCAGGGCGTCTTCAGCGGCGGCCGGCAAGCCCAGCACCAGGCCCCAGGCCAGCGCGGTGGGCAGCAGGAAGTAGGCGTACCACAGCGGGTACTCGACCATGCTGTGCAGGCCGATCAGCAGCACCAGCACCAGCGCGGCGCGGCTGCTGGCGGCGGTGTCGACATCCGCCGCCAGCGCGGCGCGGCGCCAGGCCTGCCACAGCGCCAGCGCCAACAGCGCCAGCACCCCGAGCGCCAGCGGCAGGCCCAGCTCGACCATCAGCTGCAGCGGCAGGTTGTGGGTGTGGTCGAAAAAGGCGGTGGGCCGGTTGACGAAGGGCGTCATCGTCCAGGCCAGGTTGAATTCCCCGAAGCCGGTGCCCGTCCAAGGGTTGGCGGCGATCAACAGCAGCGCGTTGCGCCAGATGTTCAGCCGGCCATTCGGGCTGGATTCACCCAGGCCGCCGCCATCGGCCGCCAGGCGGGCACCGGCGCCGATGGCCTGCTGGCTGACATTGCCCCACCAGGCCATGCCGCCCCACGCCAGCGCATACAGCAGCGGTGCGGCCAGCAGGGCCAGGCGGGCGCTGCGTGGCAGGCGGTGGTCGACCAGGCCCCACAGCAGCAGCAGCGCCAGCCCGGCGGCGCCGGTGCGCGATGCGGTCAGCTCCACGCACAGCACCAGCAGCGGCAGCAGCACCGCCAGCAGCCAGCCGGGCAGGCGGCGCAGCGCATGCAGCGCCACCGCCGCCACCACCGCCCACAGCAGCAGGCTGCACAGGTGGTTGGGCTGGCGCAGGTTGCCCACCGCGCGGCCGGCCAGGCCGGATGTGACGATCCACGTGCCGTCGGTCCAGCCCGGCGCAAACACCTGTACCAAGGCCACTGCGCACCCCAGCACGCCGGCGCCCAGCAGGCCCCAGGCCAGCGCGGTGAAGGTGCGCAGGCCGGCGCCGTGCCGCGCGGCCGCCGCGCCGGCCAGCACCATCAGCGCAGCGCCGGCCAGCAAGCCCAGCGCCTGCAGCGCCAGTGATTGCGGCAGCATGCCCCACAGCCAGGAACCGGCCGCCGACAGGCCGATCAGCCCCAGCGCGCCCAGCAGTGCCAGGCTGCCACGCGCGGGCGCCAGGCGCGGCGCCAGCACCGCCACCACCAACCCCCACAACGCCACCGCCAGGCACTGGTTCAGCAGCGTGGCCGACGGCGGCTGGTGCAAGGCCAGCAGCGTGGGCACCGTGGCCGCCAGCAGCGCGGCGGCCAGCAGCAATGCATCGGCTGGCAGGCGGCTGTCAGGCGCGGCGGGCGCCGTGGCATGGGTGGTGGACATCAGGCGGTTGTGCAGCGGCGCCCCCAGCGTCAGGGTGCGGGCAGTACACCACAGGTGGCGGTGGTCCAGCCGCAGGCAGCGGTGGAGCGGCCGCTACGCGCCGGCCCAGTTCACCAGCCGCAGGCCGGGCACGCGGGCAAATTCGCGGATGTTGCTGCTGACCAAGGTGACCCCCAATGCCAGCGCATGGGCGGCAATCTGGGTGTCGAGCGGCCCGATGGGTGTACCGGCCGCTTCCAGCGCCGCCCGCAGCGGGCCGTAAGCGGCTGCGGCACTGCGGTCGAAGTCGGCCAGTTCCAACGGCGCCAAGAACTGCTCAAGCGCCGACAGGTTGCGCGCCGCGCCCGATTTGGCCACGCCGACGTACAGCTCGGCTGCGGTGATGCTGGACAAGCCCAGGCCGGCCGATTCATGCGCCCGCAGCGCGGCAATCACCTCGGGCGGGCGGTACTTGATCGCATAGATGCAGATGTTGGTGTCCAGCATGAAGCGCATGGCGGCCTTCGAACCGGGTCAGAGCGCTTCACGCGAATCGGCCCGCGCGGGCTGCGCCCAACGCCTGCAGCGTCAGAAATCGCTGTCCGCCGTGAACCAATGGCCGGCCCTCGACAAGGCGACCCTCGAAAGCGCAGTCTGCCCGGACGCCATCACCGGCTGTACGCCAGCCAAGTCAAACCCGTGCTTCTTCAGGTCGCCCGCTTGCTTGGCAGCATCGAAGCTGAACCGAATCGCTGAGTGCTGCGCATCAATCGGTGCATTTCAAACCCTCGGCGCCAGAGGCGGCGCGTGTGGCGGGTTGCAGCAGCGCCAATGGCCAGTCCCTGGCAGATGCCCCCGGTCTGTCTGCGCCGGCGCCCTGGTTTTGGGGCCGTGACACCAACACGGTTGTCGGGCCGTTGGCGCGGCCCGCGCACCCGCCGACGCCCTGCGGCCCATTTCAGCAAGACCCAATCGCCAATGGAAAACGCCCACCTTGGTGGGCGTTTTGCCGGACTCCTGCGAAAGAGCCTGCGCAATGGCGTAACTTTTAGTTTTTCACATATCCGACGGCCACGCATCCGCCTGCTGCCGTGCCATACGACCAAACCAAGCGGCCGTTGCTTGCTACAGGTGTCAAAACGCACGTCTCGGATGTGGCGATACCCTTGTAGGCATTCGGCGTCAAGGTGATCACGCCGTCGGCAACCGCAACGGCGTTGAGAGCGCCTGAAGTGTTACCCGAATAGCCTGCTGGGACTGGATCGGTACCGGCATCGCAGTCGCCCAATGCATTGTTCATGCTGTAGCAGAGCTCCACACCCTTTTTGTGGTTGCCAGAACCAGCCAAGACTTCGGTGTACGCCGCCTTCTTCATATACGACTGGTACGCCGGCAGGGCCACGGCGGCCAGGATGCCGATGATCGCGACGACGATCATCAGTTCGATGAGGGTGAAACCTTTTTGGATGCGCTTCATGGTGGGATCTCCAGGACAGAAAGGAACAGGGTGGTGGGGGAGGAACACACAGTGATTTGCACAGCGCGTGCCAGGCCTGAAACGGGGCTTGGCGGTCGCGATCCATGCCTTTTGTCACGCCGCCGTGGTGCCGCCTGCCGCGTTGTGTCACTTGCCACCCGAACCAGCTGACAAAAATTGTCAGCCCCTGACGCATCACGCCAGCGGCATCACCTGGCCGGCGGACAGCGCCTGCACCGGGTGGCGCGCATCGAGCGCGTTGATCTCGGCCATCACTGCGGCCAACTCACCGGGCTTGATGTGGGTGATGTAGACCTGGGCCGGCTGCTGCAGCTGCTGCAGCTCGCGCCCCAGCGCGGCCGGGTGCAGGTGGCGGCTGACGGCGGCCAACAACGCCTCGTCGTCGCGGAAGGCGGTCTCGATCACCAGGCTGGCGACCTTCAGGCTGGCCAGGCGCCGCCACAGTGCCGGGTTCGGCGCGGTGTCGCCGGTGAACACCCAGCTGCCCTGGTCGGCCAATACCGCAAAGCCCACGGCCGGCACGGTGTGCAGGGCCGGCAGCACCTCGATGCGGCGTGCGCCGAAGCACAGCACATCGCCCGTCTGGAAGGGCTGCAGCTGCAGGATGGGCTGCTCGGCCGTTGGCAGGCGGGTGAAATCGGGCCAGATGATGCCGTTGAAGATGTGGCGGCGCAGCGCATGCAGCGTGGCCGGCAGCCCGTGTACGGTGATCGGCGGGCGCTGTGTGCCGCGCCGGCGCATCACGCTGTCGGCCAGCAAGGGCACGCCCAGCACATGGTCCAGGTGCGAATGGCTCAGCAGGATGTGGTCGACCCGGGTCAGTTCGTCCAGCGTGAGATCACCGACGCCAGAGCCGGCGTCGATCAGCACGTCATCGTCGAGCAAGAATGCCGTGGTGCGGCAACCCGCAGCGATGGAGCCAGAACAGCCGAGAACACGGATGGGCATGAACAAGGGGTGCCGGCGGTGGCGGCCTGACGGTTGCGGGCACAGGCCGGCGCGGCAAGATCTGCGGCCGTGCACTGTCACGAAACCGCATGGTGCAGGGCCCGCACCCGGCTGGCAAGGCAGCGGGCTGGCAATTCGGCACGCCGCCCGGTGGGCGCGCGCAGCCGGGGCCGGCAGGCGTGCGATTGGTCACGCGGCCTTGGCCGCGCAGCGTTTGGCGGCTTGGCTGTGAACAGCCAGCAGGCACAGGCAGCAGGCCCGGACAGCAGGCACAGACCACCCACAACAGACAGCCCTCAGGGCTGTCTGTGCCGGGGTTCAGCCATGCACAAACTGCATCTGGGTGCCGGCCAGTTCGATCAAGTCGCCGTTGGACAGTGGCGCCGTGTCGGTGATCAGCGGCATGCCGTTGATGCTGGGGCGCTGCGCGCCTTCCACATGGGCCAGCACATAGCCGGTGGGCCGCTTGGTGATGGACGCCACCTGCACACCCGGCTTGCCCACGGTGGTGACCACCTTGGTGAGGGTGACCGACTTGCCGGCCGCCGCGCCGCTGAGCACCTTGATCGACGCCGCCACCGCCATGCCGGACGCTGCGGCCGATGGCGGCCCGAGCGACGCGAGGCTGGGGATCGGCGAGGTGCGGTTGTACGGTGTGGGCGGCACGCCAGTGCCCATCCCCAAACCGGCGCCCATCCCCACACCCGCGCCACTGCCCGGGCGCATGACCATGGTCCTCTCGTAGTCGGCGCCTTCTTCGACCAGGTACTTGATCTTGTACTTGCCGATCTCCACGGTGTCGTTGTGGGCCAGCATCTGTTTCTTGATCGCCTTGCCGTTGATGTAGGTGCCGTTGGTGCTGTTGAGGTCTTCGATGAAGACGTCGTTGCCCAGCATCTGCAGCACCGCATGCTCGCCACTGACCGCCAGGTTGTCGATCACGATGTCGTTGTAGGGGCGGCGGCCCAGCGTGGTCTTGTCCTTGGTGATCTGCACATCCTTGATCACCACGCCGTCGAGAGAGACCACCAGCTTGCCCATGCTTGTCCTTCTTGTGTGACTGCCCCGGTTCAACCGGCGGCTGCCGGTGCGGCGGGGATGCCGGCGCTCACCGCTTGGGTCAGCGCCCGAACTTCCACCACGGCCGCGCGGCCCCTGTCGGGCCTCCTGCCACGCGGATGAGTATCAGCGCGATATTATCCTTTCCACCTGCCTCGTTGGCGGCTGCGACCAGGGCCTGGCCGGCGTGGGGCAAGGAATCGTTGCTTTGCAGCAGCCGCGCCATCATCGCGTCGTCGAGCATGTCCGACAGGCCGTCCGAGCACATCAGGTAGATATCACCCGGCTGCACTTCATGCAGATGGGTTTCCAGCAGCACCGTGTCTTCGACCCCCACCGCGCGGGTGACCAGGTTCTTGTTGGCCGAAAACGCCGCCTGCTCGGGCGTGATCAGCCCGGCGTCGATCTGTTCTTGCAGCAGAGAATGGTCGCGCGTGATCTGCACGAACTGGCCCGCGCGCCAACGGTAGGCGCGTGAATCGCCCACATGGCCCAGGCGCAACTGGTTGTCGCGGAAGACCGCCACCACCAGGGTGGTGCCCATGCCGGCGTACTGCGGGTTGGCGTTGGCAGCGTTGAAGATGGCGCGGTTGGCGTTGTCGACGCAGATGTCCATCGCGCGGCGCACTTCCACGTCGCTGGCGCGGTCGGCAGCCTCGGCCAGCCAGCGGCCCATTTCGGTCTGGATGAACGCCGTGGCCATGCCACTGGCCACTTCACCCGCGTTGTAGCCACCCATGCCATCGGCCAGCACCGCCAGCGCATTGGCCTCGTCCACCGCGACCGAGTCTTCGTTGTTGCTGCGCGCGCGGCCCGTGTCCACGGCATGGAAGAACTCGAAAGTCATGCTGGCGCTGCGGGGCTGGGGTTGGAAGTGGAAAAAGCAACTGGAGATTGTGCATCGGAACCCGGCGCGCGCCGGGTTACAGGCCGGTGGATGCCGAGGGCGCCAGCAGGCGCGTCAGCAGCGCCGCCAGCGCCGCCACCGACGTGGCCCAGGCGTCGAGCTGGGCGGGTCGGTCGGCAGGCTGGCGGGCCAGCAGCTGCTCCACCGCCGCAACAATCGGCGCCGGCAGATCAGGCCGCAACCGGGCCAGCGCAGCAGGCGGCTGGTTGGCGGTGGCCTGCAACAGGTCACCGAGCGTGGCGGCCTGGTGCGGGCGGCGGCCGGCGAGCAGTTCGAACAGCATCACGCCCAGCGCGTAGGCGTCGGTTGCGGCACTGGCCGGGGCACCCGCCAGTTGCTCGGGCGCCATGTAGGCAGGGGTGCCCAGGGTCATGCCGGTGCGGGTGAGCGTGGCATCGGCATCACGCGCCACGCCGAAGTCTGCCAGCTTGACCTGGCCGGCGGCCAGGTTCACCAGCACATTGGCCGGCTTCAGATCACGGTGCACCACGCCGCGCGCGTGGGCATGGGCCAGGGCCGCCGCCACCCGGGCACCGATGTGCAGCACCAGGTTTTCGGGCAAGAGCATGTGGCGCGGTGTGTAGCGGCTGAGGTCGACACCCCGGACACGCTCCATCACCAGCCAGGCATGCCGGCCCTGCAGGCCAGCCTCGTAGACCGCCACGATGTCGGGGTGGTCGAGCTTGCGCGCCAGGTCGGCTTCATGCTGGAGGCGGCTGGTCCATTCCTGGCGCTGCCAGGTGGCCAGGTCGGCCGGCAACTGGATCAGCTTGATGGCCACCTGCTGGCCGGTGCGCAGGTCGTCGGCCTCGAACACCTGGCTGCCGCTGCCCGCGCCGAGGCGGGCGCCCAGGCGGTAGCGGTTGTGCAGCAGGGGGCGGCCGGTGCCAGCGGCGGTTGGCTGGTCAGGCTGCGGGCGCTTGGGCGAGAACCAGGACATGGGGCCTCCGTGCAGGCCTGTCTGCGCAGGCTGTGACCGAACTTATCACGCGGCTGGGCGCTTGCGTGCCTGCGCACCGGCAGCTTGCAGCGGCCGCTACTTTGCAGCGGTCGCCCGGCTGGCGCGCAGCCGGGTCAGGCTGCCGAGGCCTGTGCCGCCTGCCGGCGCTTCAACCACAGGCCCAGCAGCAGGACCAGTGCCGCACCGCCCACGCCGGCGCCGTAGCGCACGCTGGCAATTGCCTCCCCAGGGCCGGTCTGGGGGATGTAGGGCGCAGCCGCCGGATCGCCCACTGCCATGGTGCCAGCGATCCAGCCCAGCAGCATGCCGCCCAGGGTGATCACCATCGGGAAGCGGTCCATCAGCTTGATCACGAACTGGCTGCCCCAGACGATGATGGGGATGCTGACCAGCAGGCCGAAGATGACCAGGGGCATCTTGTGGTCGCCGCCGACGCTTTCGGCCGCACCGGCGATGGCGATCACGTTGTCCACGCTCATCACGAGGTCGGCCACGATCACGGTGCGCACCGCAGACCACAGCCGATCAGAACTTTCGACCGTGCCGTGGGCATCCTCGTCGCCGGGCGCCAGCAGCTTGACGCCGATCCACACCAGCAGGATGGCGCCGACCAGTTTCAGGTACGGGATGGCCAGCAGCGTCAGCGCAAAGAAGATCAGCACCACACGCAGCAGGATGGCGCCGGCGGTGCCCCAGACAATGCCCTGGGTGCGCTGCTTGGGCGGCAGCCTGCGGCACGCCAGGGCGATGACCACGGCGTTGTCGCCACCCAACAGGATGTCGATCATGATGATCTGGCCAACGGCGATCCAGAACTCGGCGTGCATGAACTGTTCCATGGCGTGCTCTCTGCTTGCGGGGTGCGAGTTTAGGTGCGCGCCTGCCGTGGCAGCCTGCGGGAACGACATCGAAAGCTGCGGCGGCACGGGCAGGTGCCGCCGAAGCTTGGATGGGGACGGCAAGGGCCGCCCGAAAACAGCCGGGTGTGGCAGAGGCTGCCCGCAAACAGCCTGGTGCGGCAGAGGCTGCCGACAGCCTGTCGCGCTGTGCTGGCGGCCGGCTGCCGGCGGCCCGGGCTCAGAGCATCGCCTTGAGCAGGCGGGCCATTTCGCTGGGGTTGCGGGTGATGGTGAAGCCGCACGCTTCCAGGA
>JBBRJU010000015.1:0-13949 GCA_038218895.1 Burkholderiales bacterium | reverse complement strand
ACGGTTTGCGGCGTTCGGCAAGAGCGAGTTTGAGCAGTTGGACTGTGGCACCAGGCCTTCGGTGCGGCACAGCGGCTCGAGCGCGGCCTCGTACACCGCGCGGTCCATCAGGTTGTAGTGCGGCTGCAGGGTTTCATAGCGCGGCAGGCCCAGGCGGGCGCTGGTGGCCAGGGCTTCGGCCAGGCGCGGCGCGCTGTGGTTGCTGGCGCCGATGGCGCGCACCTTGCCCTCGGCGATCAATTCGGCGAAGGTGCCGAGTGTCTCGTCCAGCGGCGTGGCGCCGTCGTCGTCATGGCTCTGGTACAGGTCGATGTGGTCGGTCTGCAGCCGGCGCAATGAATCGTGCACTGCCTGGCGGATCCAGGCGCGGCTCAGGTTGCAGCTGCGCCCGTCGGCCGCGCCGGGCATGGTGGGCATGGGCTTGCCCACCTTGGTGGCGATCAGCACCTGCGCACGGCGGCCCGGCTTGGCGGCCAGCCATTGGCCGATCAGCGTCTCCGATTCCCCGCCGGTGTGGCCGGGCACCCAGCGTGAATAGACATCGGCGGTGTCGATCAGGTTGAAGCCGCTGTCGACAAAGGCATCCAGCAGGCTGAAGCTGGTGGCGGCGGCGGCCGTCCAGCCGAACACATTGCCGCCGAAGGCCAGCGGGGCGGTGGTCAGGCCGGATCGGCCGAGGGGGCGTTGTTGCATGGTGGTGGTGTGGTGGGGGGTCGGTGGGGGGGTCAGTCGAGGGTCAGGTGGCGGATGGACGCGGTCCAGGTTCAGCGCCAGGGCCGCCAGGGCCGCCAGGGCCGCCAGGGCCGAAGGTTCGCATGGCCGGTGCGGGCACGCCATCCGCATCGGCCCGGCTGCCTTCTGCTGCGCTGCACTGGTCCAGCTTCATCTGCCCATCTTCATCTGTCCCAGTCGCAGCGGCCCTGCTGCATCTGGCCGACCGATGCCGCGCCGCGTGGGTCGGCTGGCGCGTTCAGAACGTGCTGTGCCGTCAGGCGCATGCTGGGCAGCAGGCAGAAGCCGCTGGTGTCGGGACTGGGTGTGACTGTGACAGGTTGGCGGTTGGTGGTTGGTGGTGGGTCGAGGCTGCTGGCTGCTGGCTGCTGGTAGCTGATTGCTGGTGGCTGGTGGCTGGTGGCTGGCGCGTCTTGCCGGTGCTTCGCCGGACAAGTCAGCAAACAGGCGAAGCAGCGCCAAGGCGCGACAACGCCAACCTGGCTACAGCCACCAGCCCGCCGGGTGACACTGCACGCTCTCCCGCCACCATCGACACGCCCACCATGCTGATCCGCAACGCCACCCTGACCGACGGCCGCACCGGCATCGACATCCTGGTGCAACAAGGCCGCATCGCGGCGCTGGGCGCAGGCCTGTTCCACGGCCAGAGCGCGCCCGCCGGCAGCGACGACATCGACGCCGCCGGCTGGCTGCTGAGCCCGCCCCTTGTCGACCCGCATTTCCACATGGATTCGACGCTCAGCTACGGCCAGCCACGGGTCAATGCCAGCGGCACCCTGCTCGAAGGCATTGCGCTGTGGGGTGCGTTGAAGCCCCTGCTGACCGAAGAGGCGCTGGTCGCGCGCGCGCTGCACTACTGCGACTGGGCGGTGGCGCGTGGCCTGCTGGCCATCCGCAGCCATGTGGACGTCTGCGATGACCGCCTGCTGGCGGTGCGCGCGCTGCTGGAAGTCAAGCGCCGGGTGGCGCCGTATCTCGACCTGCAACTGGTGGCGTTTCCGCAAGACGGCGTGCTGCGCGCGCCCGGCGCGCTGGCCAATCTGCAGCGCGCGCTGGACCTGGGGGTGGACGTGGTCGGCGGCATCCCGCACTTCGAGCGCACGGCTGCGCAGGGCGCCGAGAGCGTGAAGATCCTCTGCGAACTGGCCGCCGAGCGCGGCCTGCCGGTGGACATGCACTGCGACGAGACCGACGACCCGCTGTCGCGCCACATCGAGACGCTGGCCTTCCACACCCAGCGCCTGGGGCTGCAGGGCCGGGTGACCGGCTCGCACCTCACGTCGATGCATTCGATGGACAACGACTACGTCAGCAAGCTGCTGCCGCTGATCGCCGAGGCCGGCGTGCATGTGGTGGCCAACCCGCTGATCAACATCACGCTGCAAGGCCGGCATGACAGCTACCCCAAGCGCCGCGGCATGACCCGGGTGCCCGAGCTGATGGACGCTGGTGTCAACGTCGCCTTTGGCCAGGACTGCGTGATGGACCCCTGGTACGCGCTGGGCTCGGGCTGCATGCTCGAGGTGGCGGCCATGGGCCTGCATGTGGGCCAGATGACCAGCCAGTCCCGCATGCGTGATTGCTTCAACGCGGTGACAGTGAATGCCGCGCGTGTGCTGGGCCTTCCGGCCGACGGCCTGGTGGTGGGCGCGCCGGGCGACATGGTGCTGCTGCAGGCCCGCAACCCGGTGGAGGCACTGCGCTTGCGCGCCACCCGTTTGCTGGTGGTGCGGCGCGGCCAGGTGCTGGCACGCACGTCCCCCGCCACCGCCGCGCTGGCCATGCCCGGCCGGCCGGCGCAAGTCGACTGGACGCTGCCGCAGTGAACCCCGCAACGCGCTGCCTCACCTGCTGCCTCCGACGTTGCCCCCCACCGCGCGCCGCCAGAGGCGCCTTGGCTAAAATGAGATTCAATGTTGTTTCCCGCCAGCGCCTGGCGATCTGACCCCCCACCATGAAACTCATCGGATCCCTCACCAGCCCCTACGTGCACAAGGTCCGCGTGGTGATGGCCGAGAAGAAGCTCGTCTACCAGCTGGGGATCGAAGACGTCTGGGCCAGCGACGCCATGCTGAAGCTGAACCCGCTGGGCAAGGTGCCCTGCCTGGTGCTCGACGGCGGCGAGGCGGTGTTCGACAGCCGGGTGATCGTCGAATATGTCGACACCCTGTCGCCCGTGGGCAAGCTGATCCCGCCTTCGGGGCGTGAACGGGTGGAAGTGCGCACCTGGGAAGCCCTGGCCGACGGCGTGTGTGACGCCGCCATCCTGGCGCGCATGGAGGCCAACTGGGGCCCGCGTGAAGGCGCGCGTTGCCAGGCCTGGATCGACCGCCAGATGAGCCGCGTGACCTCGGCGCTGAAGGCCATGCACCTGGGCCTGGGCGACAAGCCCTGGTGCAACGGCAACCACTTCACGCTGGCCGATGTGGCGGTGGGCTGTGCCTTGACCTACCTGGATTTCCGCTACACCCACATCGACTGGCGCGCCGACCACCCCAACCTGGGCAAGCTGGTCGAGAAGCTGGCCGCCCGGCCCAGCTTTATCGACACCGCACCGCCGGCCTGATCAGGCCGGCACGGTCTCGTGCCGTGGGGGGCTGCTGCTGCTGCTGGCGCCGCTGTTGCTGCTGTTGCTGCACACCTCGGCCGGCGCGAAGCTGTCGGCCCGGGCACGCGGCCAGTACAGGCTGAACACCGGATGCGGCCAGTCTGCCTCGCCCCGTTCGGCGGCCAGCAGCGCGCCCGGTGCCACCGTCAGCAGCAGGCTGCTGAGCAGGCGCACTTCCTGGTCGCCGGTGCGGCGCACGATGTGGCTGGCGCTGATCTGGCGTGGGTGCTGCAAGCCGGCGGCCTGCACCAGCTCACGCAGCGCGTCCAGCGTGTTGCGGTGGAAGTTGGCCACCCGGGTGATCTTGTCGGGCACCACCAGGGCCTGCTGGCGCACCGCATCCTGGGTGGCCACGCCGGTGGGGCAGGTGCCGGTGTGGCAATGCTGGGCCTGGATGCAGCCCAGCGAGAACATGAAGCCGCGCGCCGAATTGCACCAATCGGCCCCCAGCGCCATCGCGCGGGCGATGTCGAAGGCGCTGACGATCTTGCCGGCGCAGCCGATCTTGATGCGCGCGCGCAGGTGCATGCCCACCAGGGTGTTGTGCACCAGGCGCAGGCCTTCCTGCATCGGTGCGCCCACATGATCGCTGAACTCCAGCGGCGCAGCGCCGGTGCCACCTTCGGCGCCGTCGACGACGATGAAATCGGGCAGCAGGTCGGTGGTGGCCATGGCCTTGACGATGGCAAACCATTCCCAGGGGTGGCCGATGCACAGCTTGATGCCCACCGGCTTGCCGCCCGACAGGCTGCGCAGCCGGTCGAGGAACTGCAGCATCTCGATCGGCGTGGCAAACGCGCTGTGCGCGGCCGGCGAGACGCAATCCTCCCCCAGCGGCACGCCGCGCGCGGCGGCGATCTCGGCCGTCACCTTGGGCCCGGGCAGCATGCCGCCGTGGCCGGGCTTGGCGCCCTGGCTCAGTTTCAGCTCGACCATCCGCACCTGCGGGTCGCGTGCATTGGCGCTGAACTTGTCGGCGCTGAAGCTGCCGTCGGCGTTGCGGCAGCCGAAGTAGCCGGAGCCGATCTCCCAGATCAGGTCGCCGCCATGCACCCGGTGGTGCAGGCTGATCGAGCCTTCACCGGTGTCGTGCGCAAAACCGCCTGCCCTGGCGCCGCCGTTCAGCGCCATGATGGCGTTGGCCGACAGCGCGCCAAAGCTCATCGCCGAGATGTTGAACAGGCTGGCCGAGTACGGCCGGGTGCAGCGCGCACCGCCGATCGGGGTGCGGAAGTCGTGGCTGGCCACGCTGCTGGGTTGCAGCGAGTGGTTGATCCATTCATAACCCACGCCATGCACGTCCAGCTGGGTGCCGAACGGGCGCTTGTCGCTCTCGTTCTTGCTGCGCTGGTAGACCAGGCTGCGCTGCGCGCGGCTGAAGGGCACGGCCTCGCGGTCGCTCTCCAGAAAATACTGGCGGATCTCCGGGCGGATCCATTCGAACAGGAAGCGCAGGTGGCCGATCACCGGGTAGTTGCGCAGCAGCGCATGGCGGGTCTGGCGCAGGTCGCTGATGCCGATGGCCAGGCCCGCCGCGCCGCAGGCCGCCAGGACGAGTGGCCAGCCGGGCAGCGGCTGGGCCAGCCACAGCGCCAGGCCGGCAGCCAACAGCAGCGCGGCCGTGGCCAGCGTGAGGTAGCGGATCGGGAAAAACCGGTCCAGAGCGATCAACCAGGTGGGCATGGCTGGCATTGGACGCCGCAGCGCGTGCGGCGATCGGTCGATCAGCGCTGCCTGTGGCTGCCAATCCCGCGCTGATAAACTCCGGCGCAGCGCCGATTTGGTCCTGATTGCGGGCGCTTTAAAAATGCCGCTAAAAGTGTGACGCCCGACCCGGTGGCCCGCTTGCAGCGGCACCGGGTTTTTCATTGGCGGCCGCCCTGTGCGCGGCCGTCCTGGCCGCATCCGTCACACCTGCATCTGCCACACCTGCATCTGCCACACCTGCACCCGCCACATCGGCATTTGCCACATCGGCATCCGCCACACCTGCATCCGCCAGACACCATGGGCGCCATCGGCCACGTCACCCCCCAGACCCAGCACTTCGCTGCGCCGCTGGCGCTGCGCAGCGGCGCACAGCTGGCCAGCTACGACCTGGTCTATGAGACCTACGGCAAGCTCAACGCTGCCCGCAGCAACGCGGTGCTGGTGTGCCATGCGCTCAATGCCAGCCACCACCTGGCCGGCACCTATGCCGGGCAAGACAAGAGCGAAGGCTGGTGGGACAACCTGGTGGGCCCGGGCAAGCCGCTCGACACCAACCGCTTCTTCGTCATCGGCGTCAACAACCTGGGCTCGTGCTTCGGCTCCACCGGGCCGCTGCAGACCAACCCGGACCCCGCCAAGGGCGGCCGCCCCTGGGGCGCGGATTTCCCGGTCGTGACGGTAGAAGATTGGGTCGACGCCCAGGCCCGTCTGCTCGACGTGCTGGGCATCGACAAACTGGCGGCCGTGCTGGGCGGCAGCCTGGGCGGCATGCAGGCACTCAGCTGGACCCTGCGCCACACCGCGCGTGTGGGCGAGTGCATCGCAGTGGCCACCGCGCCCAACCTGTCGGCGCAGAACATCGCCTTCAACGAGGTGGCGCGCCGCGCCATCATCACCGACCCCGATTTCCACGGCGGCCACTTCTACGCCCATGGCGTGGTGCCGCAGCGCGGCCTGCGGGTGGCCCGCATGATCGGCCACATCACCTACCTCAGCGACAACTCGATGGAAGAGAAGTTCGGCCGCCAGATGCGTGCGGCCGAGCTGGGCTATTCCACCCAGGACATCGAGTTCCAGATCGAGAGCTACCTGCGCTACCAGGGCGACAAGTTCAGCACCTACTTCGACGCCAACACCTATTTGCTGGTCACCCGCGCGCTCGACTACTTCGACCCCGCAGCCGCGCATGGCGGTGATTTGTCGGCGGCATTTGCGGCGGCGCGCGGCAAGCGCTTCACCCTGGTCAGCTTCACCACCGACTGGCGCTTCTCGCCGGCGCGCAGCCGCGAGATCGTCAAGGCCCTGGTCGACAACCGCATCGACGTCAGCTATGCCGAGATCGCCGCGCCGCACGGGCACGACGCGTTTTTGCTCGAAGACCCGCGCTACCACGGCCTGTTGCGCGCCACCTTCGACCGCATCGCGACACAGGTGCAGGCATGCCCGGCGTGACGACCGAGATGCAATTGATCGCCGACATGGTGCCGGCCGGCGCGCGTGTGCTCGATCTGGGCTGCGGGGATGGCGCGCTGCTGGCCCATCTGCAGCAGGCCAAGGGCTGCAGCGGCTACGGCGTGGAGATTGCCGACGACAACATGCTGGCCTGCGCCCGGCGCGGTGTCAATGTGGTGCAGCTGAACCTGGAAGAGGGCCTGGCGCTGTTCGACGACCACAGCTTCGACGTGGTGCTGCAGCTGCAGACCCTGCAGCACCTGCGCAACACCGAGAAGATGCTGCGCGAAACCGCGCGGGTCGGCCGCATCGGCATCGTCAGCTTCCCCAACTTTGCGCACTGGCCCAACCGGATGGCGGTGCTGGGCGGGCGCATGCCGGTGACGAAGATCCTGCCCTACCAGTGGTACGACACGCCCAACATCCGCGTGGGCACCTTTGCCGACTTTGAAGTGCTGGCCAGGCGCAACGGCCTGACCATCCTCGACAGCTTCGGTTTCCATGCCGGCCAAGCCGTGCGGCGCTGGCCGAACCTGATGGCCAGCGTGGCGGTGTTCAAGATGCAGCGCGGTTGAGCCGCTGCGGCGCTACGATCGTGGATCTGCCGCTGGGACACCGTCCCGAGGAGCTTGCCCCATGAACGCCCGCGACCCGAAGCTGCCGCTGCAACCCGACGAAGCCAGCGCGCTGGGCGATTTTGCCCGCCAGCGCTGGGACACCGCCATCGTGCCCGCGCTGACCGACTACATCGCCATCCCGGCCAAGAGCCCGATGTTCGATGCCGACTGGGCCGTGCATGGCCACATCGAGCGGGTGGTGCGCGACGCGGCGCAATGGGTCGAGGCCCGCAAGCTGCCCGGCCTGACGCTGGAGGTGGTGCGCATCCCGGGCCGCACACCGGTGATCTTCTTCGAGATCGCCGGCACCAAGCCCGGCGCCAACGCCGCCGGCGCCGACACGGTGGTGGTCTACGGCCACCTCGACAAGCAGCATGAATTCACCGGCTGGCGCAACGACCTGGGCCCGTGGACGCCCAAGTATGTCTACGGCCTGCTGTACGGCCGCGGCGGCGCCGATGACGGTTACGCCATCTATGCCGCGATCACGGCGGTCGAATCGCTGCGGGCGCAGAACCTGCTGCACCCGCGCATCGTCGGCCTGGTCGAAACCTGCGAGGAAAGCGGCTCGCACGACCTGCCGGCCTATCTCGACGTGCTGCGCCCGCGGCTGGGCCAGGTCAGCCTGGTGGTGTGCCTGGATTCCGGCGCCGGCAACTACGACCAACTGTGGCTCACCACCAGCCTGCGCGGCATGGTCTCGGGCATGCTGAAGGTGGAGATCCTGACCGAAGGAGTGCACTCGGGCGACAGCTCGGGCGTGGTGCCCAGCAGCTTTCGCATCCTGCGCCACGTGCTCGACCGTCTGGAGGATTCGGCCACCGGCCGCTTGCTGCCCGAGTTCTTCCATTGCGCCATCCCGCCCGACCGCATCACCCAGGTGCACGAAGCCGCCGCCATCCTGGGCGACCAGGCTTGGAAGACATTTCCTTGGGCGTGTGGCGCCGATGGCACCGCCGCCTTGCCCACGACGACCGACCCGGCCGAGGCGCTGCTCAACCGCCACTGGCGGCCCACCTTGTCTGTCACCGGCGTCGACGGCTTCCCGGAGATGAAGAGCGCCGGCAATGTGCTGCGGCCTTACACCGCCTTCAAGCTCAGCCTGCGCCTGCCGCCGCTGGTGGACGGTCATCAAGCATCGGTCAAGCTGAAGGCGCTGCTGGAAGACAACGCGCCCTACAACGCCCGCGTCACTTTCCATCCCGACGGCCGCGCCGGCGCGCTGGGCGCCAACGGCTGGAACGCGCCCAGCCTGGCGCCGTGGCTGGAAGCGGCGCTGAACACGGCCTCGCAAGACCAGTTCGGCGCACCAGTGGCCTACATCGGGCAGGGCGGCACCATCCCGCTGATGAGCATGCTGCAGCAAGGCTTCCCGGCCGCGCAGATGATGGTCTGCGGCGTGCTCGGCCCGAAGAGCAATGCCCACGGGCCGAATGAGTTCCTGCATGTGCCCTATGCGCAGAAGCTGACCGCCGCAGTGGCGCAGGTCATCGCCGCGCACCCCTGAGCGGCTTTGCCACCATGCACAACAGGCCCCTCAGGGCCTGTTGTTGTTTTGCGAGCCCCATCGGGGGCCTGCCGGTGTTGCTGCAGCAGGCTGCGGCGTTGCGATCAGACCGCGTCAGCGGCTGTGCGCAGGCCCGCCACTTCGGCGTTGATCGCCTTCAGTTCACCGCTGCGAATGGCTTGCAGTGTCCGGTTGCGCACGTCGGCACGCGGGGCGCTGGCTTGCACCGATTCGATGTAGCCCTCATCCCAGGCCTGGTCCAGGCCGGTGTCGCGTGCGGCTGCCAGGTCGGCCACCACGGCAGCGCGGGTCTGGCTGGCAGGCACGTTGGTCCAGGTGTCGGGCGTGGCCTCCTGGGCAAAGGCGCCGGCGCTGAACAGGGCAGTGGCGGACAGGGTGGCGGTGACAAACAGCTTGCGGGTCGTGGTCATGTGGATGGCTCCGATAGGGTGAGGGTGGGACAAGGGCCGGAGGGGGGTGGCCGGGCGGTGTGCGCGGCGGGTTCTCGGCCCGGGTGTCAATGCATACGGGCCCGGGTGGCAACTGGATGCACCCCGGGCAGACCTCACTGCGCGGCTTGCGACAGCTGGATGCGGCCAACGGGGGTGTCGCCATGCACCTCGGCATTGATCGCCGCCAGTTCGCCGCTGGCAATGGCCTGCAGCGTCTGGGCCCGCACCGTGGCGCGCAGCGCGTTCTGGCGCAGCGGCTCGATGTAGCCGGCCGACCACGCTTGGGTCAGGCCCGACTGGCGGGCGGCGGACAGCTCGGCACCGACTGCGGCGCGGCTCTTGCCGTTCTGCGCGGTCTGCATCCAGGCGTCCGAGGTGGCTTCCTGGGCCAGGGCGGCGCCGGTGCCCAGCAGGGCGATGGCGGAAACGGCGAGCAGGCGTTGTGCGGTGTTCATGGTGCTGTCCTTGGGGATGTTTTGTTGGATTTGGTGGATTGGTTCTGGCTGTGCTGAGCGGCTTACCTGGCCGCCAGGGTCTGGGCAGCGGCCAGCGTGAAGCTGTAGACCTCGGCGTTGATGGCCTTGAACTCACCGCTTTGCATGGCTTGCAGCGTGTTGGCACGCACGGTGGCGCGCAGGGCCTGGCTGCGCACCGGCTCCATGTAGCCGGCCGACCAGGCCTTGCTCAGGCCGCTCTGGCGGGCGGCGACCAGTTCGGCGCTGACGTCTGCGCGGCTCTTGCTGCTCTGCTGCGCGGCCTGCATCCAGGTGTCGGCGGTGGCTTCCTGGGCGAAGGCGGTGCCGGCGCTCAGCAGCGAGGCAGCGGCGATGGCGGCGATGGTCAGCACGTGGCGGGTATTGGTCATGGTGATTTCCAATGGTTGAGTGGAGCGGGAACCGGAACGTCGGTGCCTGTTGCGGCGGCGGTGGGTCCGGTCTCGGTGAGTCGCTTGTTTGTTCAGACTCATCGATGGACTGGACTTTAGGCACTTACCCGCATGGGAAAAACCAGCAGACTGACAATGGTTCATTGCACTGATGCGAACAATCAAGTCGAAAAATGGCGTCAAGCCCAAGATTGCAGCTTTGAAATCTAGAATCTGCCATGGACCAATTGAGAGCAATGCGGGTGCTGGCCCAGGTGGCCGATGCCGGCAGTTTTGCCGGTGCGGCGCGGGCACTGGACATGGCGCCGGCGGTGGTCACCCGGGTGATCGCCGAGCTGGAAGAGCACCTGGGCGCCCGGCTGATGAACCGCACCACCCGCCGCCTCAGCTTCACCGAGGCGGGTGACGATTACCTGCAGCGGGTGCGCCAGATCCTGGCCGACGTGGACGAGGCCGCCGTGCAGGTGGGCAATGCCACCGGCGAGCCGCGTGGCCATCTGCGGGTGCTGGTGCCGCCAGCGCTGGCGGTGCACCAGCTGGTCAAGAACCTGGGCGCCTTCCGCCGCCTCTACCCGCAGGTGACGGTGGAACTGCATTCACCCGGCCCGGTGGAGGCGATGGACGAGCGCTACGACCTGACGATCCTGTCCTCACGCGGGCCGCTGCCCGATGGTGATTTCATCGCCCGCCGCCTGGCCCGCACCGAGGTGGTGCTGTGCGCGTCGCCCGAATACCTGGACGCCCGCGGCCGGCCCAGCCACCCGCTGGAGCTGGCCGAGCACGACACCCTGTTGCCGCCGATCAGCGAGCTGCAGCGCGGCATCATCTTCCTGGCCGGCGGCCAGGGGCCCGACGACGCGCCAATCGAATCGGTGACCATGGTGCCGAAGCGGCCGGTGCTCACCTCCAGCCACATCGACACCACCTACGCCGGCGCGCTGCATGGCCTGGGCGTGGCCGGCCTGCCGTCGTTCGTGCTGGAAGACGCTTTTCTGGAGCACGCGCTGGAGCGCTTGCTGCCGGCCTGGCGCCTGTTCTCGATCACCATCTGGGCGGCCATGCCCAGCCGCAAGCATCTTCCGGCGCGCACCCGGGTGTTCCTGGATTTTCTGGTCGACCTGTTCGGCGGCGAGGACAAGGACCCCTGGCTCACCGCCGCCGGTTGCGAGACGCGGCCGTGGTCTGCGCCCGTGCAGCCACCTCCGCGCGCGCAGCCGCCAACACCCGCGCCACTGGCGGCGCCGTCAGCGCAGTGAAAACGCGGTGGTCGTCAGCGCGCCGGTCATCGGCTCGATCAACCCGATCAACGGCTTGAGCGCACGGTAGCGCAGCGCCACCTTGGTGGCATAGGCAAAGAAGCGTGGCAGGTCGGCGGCGTAAGCTGGCTTGCCATCGCGGTGCTTCAGGCGGCAGAAGATGCCCAGCACCTTCAGGTGGCGCTGCAGGCCCATCCATTCCAGCGCACGCCAGCATTCGCCGAAGTCGCTGGCCATCGCGTGCTCGCCCAGCACGCCGGCATCGCGGGCCTGCTGCCACCAGCGCGCCGCCCAGTCGATCTCCTGCGCTTCGTCCCAGCTGTGGAAGGCGTCACGCAACAGCGACGCGATGTCGTAGGTCACCGGGCCGACCACTGCGTCCTGGAAGTCGAGGATGCCCGGGTTGGGTGGACAAACCATCAGATTGCGCGGCATCCAGTCGCGGTGCACCGCCACCTGTGGCTGCGCCAGTGCGCTGTCGATCAGGGTGCGGCACAGCGTCTGCCAGGTTTTTTGCTGCGCTTCGGTCCAGGTCACGCCGTACTCGCGCGCCACGCACCACTCGGGGAACAGGGCCAGGTCGCGCGCCAGCAGGGTCTCGTCGTAGTCGGGCAGGCCGGTGGGGTCCAGGCGCCGCTGCCACTGTGCCAAGGCGGTCACGGCCTCGCGCATCAACGGCTCGGGGTTGCCGCCGCTGCGCTGCAGTGCTTGCAGGGCGCCCAGGTAGAGCTGGTCGCCCAGGTCGCTGAGCAGCAGAAAGCCCAGGGCCGTGTCGGCGGCCAGCACCGCTGGGCCATGCAGGCCGGCGGTCTGGATGCGCGTGGCCACGTCGATGAACGGGCGCACGTCTTCTTGCGGCGGCGGCGCGTCCATGACGATGCAGCTGGCGCCCGAGCCGGCCGTGGCCGGCTGCAGGCGCAAATAGCGACGGAAGCTGGCGTCGGCCGAGGCGGGGGCCAGGCTGTTGAGGTTCAACTGGTGCGCGGCGGCCAGCGGTGTGAGCCAGCGCCAGAAGGCCGCTTCACGGTCGGGGTCGGTCCAGGCGATGGGGGTGGGGGCAGGGCGCATCGGCAGGCGGGTCTTCAGGCAGGGCGGGGGCCGGCCACCGGCTCCGGGGCGGGCCGCTGGGCCGGCAAGGGCTCATGGATAATCGACCGATTCTACGAACCGCGCGCTGGCCGCCGGCCGTTGCGGGCTGGTACAGCGGCCAGGCTTTGGCCGCGGCGGGCGCGGCGCCTGTGGTCCACTCGCCGTGCCACGCTGCCTTGGCCACTCGCACGCTGGCGCCGCGCCAACGCCAAGCCAACGCACGGCCAACGCCGCGCACCGCCCAGCCGCGCGGCCCCAGCCCCCTTTCCGTTTGCTCCCAGCCTGCCCCAGCGCCTGCCGCATGCCTGCCGATAAAGCGCCCCAAGCTGCCGACCCCTGGCGTCCGTACCCGCTGGCTTGGGCCTCGGCGGCGTGCCTGGCGTCGCTGACCTGGCCGGTGGCTGTTCTTGCGGCCAGTGGGGCCGCCGTTGGCGCGGCGCCAGCACCCGTGCCCGCGCCAACGGCCGCCAGCGCCCCCCTGGTTTTGCAGCCCAGCACCGGCCTGGCGCCGCTACCGACGGGCGAGGCCGAGCGCCAGCGGCCCACGGTGCTGCAGGCCGACTCGGTCACGCTGCGGCCCGATGTGGACGCCGTGGCCGAGGGTGGCGTGGAGTTCCGCCGCGCCGGCACGGTGATCCGCGCCGATAGGCTGAGCTACGACAGCGCCCAGGACCAGGCCCGGGCCACCGGCCAGGTGCAGATCGAGCGCAACGGCGCCCGCTACCAGGGCACCGCGCTTCAGTTGCAAGTGCAGCGCTTCGAAGGCTTCTTCCTGAACCCGGTGTTCGAGTTCCCGGCGCTGGGCTCGGGCGGGCGCGCCCAGCGGGTCGACTTCCTGGGCGAGTCGCGCAGCCGGGCCGAGCACGCGATGTACACCAGTTGCCCGCGGGACGACAGCGCGCGGCCCGACTGGCTGCTGCGCGCCGACCGCGTGACGCTGGACTTGGACCAGAACGAGGGCCGGGCCGAGGGCGCGGTGCTGGAGTTTCTGGGCCTGCCCATCCTGGGCCTGCCGGCACTGAGCTTTCCGCTCACCGACGCGCGCAAAAGCGGCTGGCTGCCGCCCACCATCGTGCCGGTGGACAGCCGCAACGGTTTCACGCTGGGCGTGCCCTACTACTGGAACATCGCCCCCAACCGCGACGCCACGCTCACGCCCACGGTGATCACGCGCCGCGGCTTGGCGCTCGACACCGAGTTCCGCTACCTCTTGCCCCGGCACGACGGCACGATGAACCTGCACCTGCTGCCGCATGACCGTGCCGCCGGGCGTGACCGCCACGCGCTGGCGCTGGCACAGCAGGGCAACATCGGCGACGGCCTGCGCTATGGCATCCAGGGCCGCCGGGTGTCCGACGACGACTACTGGAAGGATTTCTCCGACCACGTGCCCAGCACCTCGCCACGGCTGCTGTCGCAGCGCCTGTGGCTGCAGCGCACGCTGGACCTGTCGTGGGCGCAGGGCCTGGCCTACGCGCGTGCGCAGCGCTGGCAGGTGCTGCAGACCGGCAGCGGCGACGAGCTGATCCTCGCCCCTTACCAGCGCAGCCCTCAGCTGGGGCTGCAGCTGCAGCCGGTGCTGCCGCAGGGCCTGCAAGCCAGGTTCGAGACCGAGGTCATCCGCTTCACCCGGCCCG
>JBBRJU010000014.1:0-14399 GCA_038218895.1 Burkholderiales bacterium | reverse complement strand
GGCGGGCCTGGCCGTGGCCATCCCGGCGCTGTTCGGCTACAACTACCTGGCCTCGCGCATCAAGAACATCTCGTCGGACATGCAGATCTTCATCGACGAGTTCATCAGCCGCGTGGCCGAGCAGTACGGTGAGCACGGCGGGCCCGGCCAGAACGGCGCAAGCGCGGGCCACTGACCATGTCCGGCGACATCAAGGCTGACAACCAGCTCTACGACGACATCAATGTCACGCCGATGCTGGACCTGGCCTATGTGCTGCTGGTGGTGTTCATCATCCTGACCACCGCGTCGGTGCAGGGCGTGCGGGTGGAGTCGCCCGAGACCGCCACCACCAGCAACCTGGCCAAGCCGCAGACCCGGGCGGTGACCATCACCGCCGATGGCACGGTGTACCTGGATGCGTTTCCGGTCACGCCCGAGCAGCTGCTGTCGCTGCTGGGCCAGTACAAGGCCGCCAACCCCAACCTGCCGGTGGTGCTGAAGGGTGATGCCGATGCCCCCTATGAAAAGGTGCTGGAGGTGCTGCAGACGGTGAAAAAGCTCGACATCGCCGAAGTCGGTTTCGTCACCAAGCAACGCGCACCTTGAGCGGCCAGCGGAGCGTGCCATGCAGGTTCAAGAAGATGCCAAGCCCTACGACACGATCAACGTGACGCCGATGCTCGATCTGGCCTATGTGCTGCTGGTGGTCTTCATCCTGATGACCACTGCGTCGGTGCAGGGCATGTCGATCAGCCTGCCCAAGCCGTCGGCCACACCGCCCAAGGAAACCAACCCGGTGCATGTGCTGCGCATCGACCCCGACGGCAGCGCCCGCCTCGACGGCGTGCCCAAGACCGACGACCAGGTGCTGCAGGAGCTGCAGTCCATCCATGCGCGCAATGCCAAGAGCACGGTGGTGGTGCAGGGTGATGGCAAGGCACGGTTCGGCCGGGTGGTGGCCATGATCGAGCTGTGCAACGAGGCCGAGCTGGGCATGAGCCTGGCCACCGCCCGCATCGGGTTCTGACCATGCGCGCTCAAGCAATCCTGTTGGTGGTGCTGGCGGCAAGCCTGGTGGCCTGCAGTGACGAGCCCCAGCGCCCGCGCAAGCAGCAGATGGTCAAGCTGCTGCCCGACACCCCGCCGCCGCCGCCACCGCCGCCCAAGCCCGAAGACCGGCCACCGCCCAAGCCCGAAGACAAGCCCCAGCCGCAGGACGCGCCCAAGCCGGTGGACGCACCAGCGGCGGCCGCATTGAAGTCTGACGAAGCAGCGGGTGATGGGCCGGGCAGCGGCCTGACGGCAGGCGCCGTGACGCGCGACTATGCCGGTGAGAAGCCGGGCCAGGCCACCACCATCGGCGGGGCGCCGGCCGAGAATCCGGCCACCCGCCTGGCAGCGCAGACCTATGCCAACGCGGCCACCCGTGCGCTGCATGAGTTTCTGGCGCGCGACAGGGACGTGAAGCAGCGTGACTACCAGGTGCGGGTCGACCTGTGGCTGACACCGGCTGGCTCCCTGCAGCGCGCCGAACTGGTGGGCAGCAGCGGCGACCCCGAGACCGACCGTGCCCTGCGCGCTGCCCTCGACCGCTTTCCGGGCGCGGCTGTCCCGCTGCCCCCACGCATGGTGCTGCCGATGCGCCTGCTCGTCACCAACCGAATGATGGGATGACCCCGATGTTGCTCCTCCCGACACCACGCCGACGATGGCCTGGCGCTGTGCTGGCGCTGGCCGCCTGGTTGGCCTGCGCCCCGGCCGCCTGGGCCCAGCCGGCCCCCAGCGCCGAGCGTGAATCGCTGGAAACACTGCGCCAGACCACGCTGGCCCTGATCGAACTGCTGGTGCAGAACGGCACCTTGCCGCGCGACAAGGCCGATGCCCTGCTGGCCGAGGCGCGCAGCCGCGGCGCGGCGACCGCCACCGCCCCCGGCACCTGGGGTGCGGCGCCGGCTGCGGCGGGTGCTGCGGCCGTGACCACGGTGCGCGTGCCCTATGTGCCACAGGTGGTGCGCGACCAGATCCGCAATGAAGTGCGTGAAGAGGTGATCGCCCGCGCCCGCATCGAGCGCTGGGGCGTGCCCAACGCCACGGCGGAGTGGACGGACCGGATTGCGATCGAGGGGGACATCCGCGTGCGCTCGCAGTCCGACCGGTCGGGCAAGGAGAACCTCGCGCCCGAGGACTTCCTGGCCGCGTCGCTGGGCGGCACTACGCGTGCGCCCGACTTCGCTGCCGGTAGCGCCATCGGGTTGCCCACTGGCAGCACGCAGGACGATCGCGACCGCCTGCGCCTGCGCGCACGGCTGACCATCAACGCCAAGGTGGCCGACACCGTGACCGCCGGGTTGCGCTTGGCCACCGGCAGCGCCAACGACCGCGTCTCGACCAACCAGACCCTGGGCCAGAACCTCAACCGCTACACCTTCCTGCTGGACCGCGTGTTCATCAAGCTCGACCCCACCGCGTGGTCCACGGTGAGTGCAGGGCGCATCGCCAACCCCTGGTTCAGCACCGACCTGGTGTGGGACGACGATCTCAACTTCGAGGGCATCGCTGCAGGCTTCAAGTTGCCCGCCGCGCCCAACCGCAGCGTGTTGCCCTTCGTGACGCTGGGCTACTTTCCGGTGCGTGAGCAGTCGGGTCCGCGCCGCAGCCGCAGCATGGCCGGCGTGCAGGTCGGCGCGCAATGGGAATTCAGCGCGCTCACGCGGCTCAAGTTCGGCGTCGCGCAATACTTCTACAACGGCTTTACAGGGCAGATCGACGGTGACTACGACATCGTCTCGGGCGCCGGCCGCAGCTATGGCCAGTACGAGTACGAGGCGGGATTGCGCCAGCGCGGCAACTCGCTGTTCCTGACCAACAACCCGAATGAAATCGCCGCCGGCCTGACGCCCGACAAGGCGCGTTGGGGCCTGGGCATGCAGTTCAGGCCGCTGGCCGTGACGGTGGCTGCCGAGTTCTCGCACTTCGCGCCCTATGTGGTGGGCCTGTCGGCCGAGGTGGTGCGCAACCAGGCCATGAGCCTGGACGAGGCCTACCAGCGAACGGGCGGCATCTTCTTCAACGACGCACGCGCCTTCGGTGTCGGCCTGCGCGGCACCGTGGGCATGCAGCAGGTGCGCAACCTGCACGACTGGCAATTCAGCCTGGGCTACAAGTGGCTGGGCAGCGACGCCGCGCCCGACGCCTTCGTCGACAGCGACCTGGGCCTGGGCGGCACCAACGTACGCGGCATCACCGCCGGCCTGCTCTACGGTGTGGCACGCGACACCCAACTGGGCCTGCGCTACCTGTCGGGCCGCACCATCTCGTCGCCGACGGTGAACTTCTTGAACAAGGACCGCTTTGCTGCCGACAGCCTGCAGGTGGACTTGAATGTGCGCTTCTAGCCGCTTGCGCATCGCCAGCGCCTGCCTGTTGGCTGTCCTGGCCGCGCTGCCGGCGCTGATCCCCCCAGCCGGTGCGCAGTCCAACGCCCGCGAACAGGAACAGGTGCGCCGCCTGCGCCAGCAGGTGCAGCAACTGCAACAGGAGCAGGCTACGCAGCAGCAGGCCGCGCAGAGCGCCGCCACCGCGCAAGTCGCGCAGGCCGCGCAGACCAAGATCGCGCTGGATGCTGCGCAAGCCGAAGTGCGCCGCCTGAGGGCCAGCCAGGCCAAGGGCGCCACCGAGGCGCAGAAAGAGATCGAGCAGCAGCGCGCCGTCGGCGCCGCCCTGCAGGCACGCCTAGACCAGGTGCAGACCGAGTTGCAGGAGGGCAGGCGCAGCCTCACACAGTCGCGCAGCGAAGGCGCCGACGCGGCGCGCAAGCTGGCGGTCCGCGAGACGCAGCTGGGCGAATTGACCGAACGCCATGTGCGCCAGGCGCAAGGGCTGCAACAGTGCATCGTGAACAACCAGGCGCTGCGCGACCTGGGCAGCGAACTGATGCAGCGCTATGCCGACAAGGGCGTGGCCGAGGTGCTGGGGCACAACGAACCCTTCCTGCAGACCCGCCGCGTGGCGCTGGAAAACTTGCTGCAGGGCTATCAGGACAAGCTCGACCAGCTGGTGCTGAAGGCCGCTGCGGCTGCGCCAGGCACTTCACCAGCCACGCCACCCGTCGAGGCGCCCGCCCGTGCGCCCTGAAGGCCGCCGCCACGCAGCCGCGCGCGTGCCCCAGGCGCTGCTTTGGGCCGTCTTGGCGCTACCCATGCTGCTGGGCAGGGCACCTGCGTGGGCCGACGACGGCGACCGCGCGCTGGTCAGCTTTGCCCGCACTGCACCCGCTGCGCCCAGGGGCCCGGCCGTCGACCGGCTGGAATGGGAACAGCGCCTGCGCGCCCCCGACCGCATCGGGCCGCCGCATCTGCGCGAAACCGACCGTGCCTTGCTGGCCGCCGCGCGCGGGGGACGCTGGGCTGAGGCCCTCGAACTCGTCAAGACCGGACTCGCGCATCCCAATGCCCGCGACGCCGCCGGCGGCCACGCGTTGGTGTACGCCGCACGCGCTGGGCACGACGAGCTGCTGCGCGAGCTGATCAAGCGCGGCGCCGAACTTGACCGCATCGGTGACGACGGCTTCACGGCGCTGGGCGCCTCCGCCTTCGCGGGGCAACGCAGCAGCGTGCGGCTGCTCGTGCGCGCCGGTGCCGACACGATGCGCTGGGGCGCCACCGGGCAGAGCCCGCTGCACTTGGCGGCCATCGCCGGGCAGATTGGCGTGATCGATGAACTGTTGCGCCTGAAGGTCGACATCGAAGGACTCAACCAGCAGCGCGAGAGTGCGATCGACGTCGCGGCCGGCACCGGTCAGGATGACAGTCTCAGTCGGCTGCTCGAAGCCGGTGCGGACCCCCTGCTTGCGGGGAGGCGGTGACGATGCCTGCCCGTTCCCGCTGCGCGTTGACGTTCATCCCCTGTTTGTGGGGGTGGCACGCAGCCATTCATAGGCCTAACGGACCACATGGCTCGGCCGGACGGGTGGTCCCTGTCACGCGACTGTCTGAAACTTTGGTGGTGACTCTGGCTTCGGCAGGGCGGCAGGGCTGAAGGGACTAGAGAGTGGTCCCATGGTCCAGGCTGTCGTGACACATGAGTTTTCTAAAGTACCCCAGCGGTGCATAGAGCCCGTTGGACCACCAGTGATCAATCATCCATTTAGGAGTGACAGAATGAAATTTATCCCTTGCGCAATAGCCTGCGCCGCTGCGGCTCTGTTGGCTGGCGCCGCCCATGCCGATATCAGCCGGCCCTCTACGGGCGACGGCACGGTTCTGTTCGTGGCCATCGACGCCGACGCCAACATTGCCTTCACGGCTGATCTGGGCCTGAGGCTCTCCAGCTTCGCCAACAGCGAAAGCTTCACCACCGGCCTGGCCGCGCCGGTGACCTGGAACTTCGCCACCAACGCCACCAACGCGGGCGGTGCCGGCACCAACGCCTGGAGCACCGCCTACGATACGTTCAAGAGCACGCAGACCGGCGCCAACTTCACCTGGGGCGTCATTGCGGGTAACAGCGTCCGCAACGGCGTCGTGCCCTTGCGCAGCACCCTGGCCACCGGCAACCCCAGTGTGACAAACATGCTGCAGATCACCACCGCCGCGACTGTCACCAACCAGCTGACCCCGCTCGAGCAGTGGATGGCTGGCGTCAACAACTTCGGCAACCTTGCTGCCGCCAACACAAACGGCGCTGGGACCAACACCCCGGCTGCCGGCGGCTCTTACCAAAACGGCTTCGGTGGCATCCAGAACAACTTCAACGGCACCCTGACCTGGAGCTACATGCTGGCCAACGGCGCCTCGTCGCCCTTCCACCGCATCGTGCAGCTCGCCAACCCGACCGTCACCCAGTTTGGTCTCGTCAACGCCGTGGACAGCCTGGCGGCCGACCCCATCACCTTCACCTTCGACATCAACACCAACACCCTGGTGCTGGCCCCGGTCCCCGAGCCGGGCACCTACGCCATGCTGCTGGCTGGCCTGGCCGCAGTCGGCTTCATGGTGCGCCGCCGCCGCGCGAACTGAGCTTCCCAGCGTCCTTCAACGATGCATCAAGGCCCTTCGGTGAAACGCCGACGGCCTTGTACGACCCCCCTTCTGCAGGACTTTGACATGCAATTCTCGAAGATCTCCCTTGCCGCGGCCGCCATCTGCGCCGCCGCCTCCGCCACCGCCGCCCCGAACGCCGGCAACATCGCCATCAGCGCCGGTGCTTCCGCTGTCCAGAACAACGTGCGCCTGGCCATCCTGTCCCTGTGCAAGGCACCCAACGTTGGCAGCTCGTACGTCAGCGGCAATTTCACCACCGTGGTCTGCGCCAACCAAGCCCTGGGCGCGGCCCCTTCCGCGCTCTACGTCAGCAAGCCTGACTCGGAATTCCGTTTCTTTGACGGCCTGCCGTTCAAGGAAGTGCGCTTCAACGTGGGCAATGGCTCGTTCGGCAGCGTACAGATCCTCAACTCGCCGACCCCCTCGTCGCCCTTCTACAACCCCGCGGTGAACCCGCCCAACCCGGTGTTCCTGTTCCGCAACCCGGGCACGAACCAGAACACCGACCCGACGACCGGCGCCGTGATCATCGGCGGCATCAGCGACGTCGAGACCAACCGCTTCCCGTTGACGACCATCGGCGCCAACACGCTGTACCCCAACGGCAGGCTGGGCGCTGCCCAGACCTTCGGCGTGGCCGCGACGACGGCGCTGTACACCAAGATGTTCGACGCGCAAAAGCCGGCCGGCCTGATCCCGGCGGTCTGCACCGTGGCCGACACGGGCCTGCCGTACTGCATCCCCAACATCTCCAAGGCGCAGATGGCCACCATCATGTCGGCCAACGACCTGAACGCCGCCTACGCCAAGGGCCTGGAGTTCCTGACCAACGACCCGGCCGACAACGCTGTCGAACTGCGCTACGTCCGCCGTGTCGACACCTCGGGCACGCAAGCCTCGGCGCAGAACTACTTCCTGGGCCTGCCCTGCTCGGCGAACAGCCTGTCGATCGTTGCCGAACCCACCACCATCGATCCGGCCGGCGGCACCATCGCCAACGCCAAGATCGAGAACATCCGCGTCTACGGTGCCGGCGGCACCGGCGACGTGCGCACCGAGCTGAACAAGGCTGGCGTTTTCGCACTGGGCGTGGTGTCGGGCGAGAACAACCAGACCGGCCAGGGCTGGCGCTGGCTGCGTGTGGACGGCGCCCCGATCGGTGAGAACGCCATGCCGGGCACCGCCGGCATCACCAACGCCAACACGCAGAAGAGCGGCGCGAACAGCTTCTACTTCGAGGCCACCTACACCGGCGGCAATGCCACCAACGACGGTTACTGGGCCACCATCGCCACGGCCTTCGGCGCGCTGGCCGCGCCGGTGGGCCTGGTGAACCAGGCCGACCTGGATGTCGGCTACAACAAGGGCGGCCTGACCTGCCTGGGCAGCTTGTCCAACTGATCGGCTGGCCTGGACGCACCGAAGGCCAGCCGGCCTTCGGGCTTCCCGGCCCACGCAGCGCCCGCCCCCTGCGGGCGTTTTTCGTTTCACACCGACCCTTCAGAATGGCGACCGGCAGGTGAGCGTCGCCTCTTTGCAAACCGTGCCGAGCCCACTCCCATCTCGATCTGTGAGCCACTGGACTTTTCGCCGCATCGTCGACCTGTGCGGCGTCTGCCTTGCACTGTGTTTCGGGTCGGCCACGGCCCAGGTCGGCAACGCCGAGCCGCCCCGCTTCGACATCCTCGAATTCGTGGTCGAAGGCGACACGCTGCTCGGCGCGCCGGCCATCGAGCGGGCGGTCTATCCCTTCCTGGGCCCCGCCCGCACCGCAGCCGATGCCGAGGGCGCACGCCGGGCCCTGCAGCAGGCCTACGAGTCAGCGGGCTTTCTGAGCGTGAGCGTTGCGCTGCCAGCACAGCGCATCGACGAGGGCACGGGCGAGGTGCGGTTGCAGGTGCTGCAGGGCGTGGTCGAGCGGCTCAGGGTCACCGGCGCCCAGTACTTCCTGCCCAGCGCCATCCGCCAGGGCCTGCCCAGCCTGGCGCCCGGCAACGTGCCGCAGTTCGGCGAGTTGCAGCAGGAACTCGGCCAGCTTGCCGCACTGGCGCCCGACCGCCGCATCACGCCGCTGCTGGCCGCAGGCTCGGGCCCCGGCATGCTGGACGTGGAGCTCAAGGTCGAGGACGCGCTCCCGCTCCACGGCGCCGTCGAGCTCAACAGCAAGCAGTCGCAAAACACAGTGCGTGGCCGCCTGGAAGCGGCCGTCAGCTACGACAACCTCTTCCAGCGCCAACACTCGATCGCGGCCAACTGGTTCGTCTCGCCGCGCGAGCCTGCGCAGGCCAACATCTTGTCGCTGCTGTACAGCGCGCCGCTGGGCGGCCCGGGCGATCGCCTGTCCCTGGCCTACACCTATTCGGACAGCAACACGCCCACGCCGCTGGGTGGCCTGACGGTGTCGCGCGGCGACACCTGGCGGCTGCGCTGGCGCGACCAGCTCGGCACGACAGGCACCCACAGCCACGCCCTCAGCTGGGGCCTCACGCTTCGCGACCTGCAGGACAGCAACGTCAACGTCGGTGGTTTCAGCGTCGAATCGCCGTCGCTGCGCTACCCGACTTTCAATGTCGACTACGAGCTGAGCGTCAACGGCAGCAAGCCGGGCCGCGAGACACGCTTGGGTGTCAGCCTGGGCCTCAGCCTGTCGAAGTTCAGCGCACGCACTGTCGACTGCTTCGGCACGCCGAAAGACCAGTTCGCATGCAAGCGCGACGGGGCCTCATCGCGATTCCAGGTGCTGGGCCTGTCGGCCGAATTCCGCGAGCCGCTGGGCGGCAATGCCAATGGCTGGCTGGCGCTGCTGCGGCTGCAGGGCCAGTACACCGACACGCCGCTTGTCAGTTCGGAGCAGGTGGTCTACGGCGGATTCGACAGCGTGCGCGGCTACTACGAGGGCGAACAGCCCGGCGACACCGGCGCTGCGCTGCGCGCCGAGCTGTGGGCACCGCGCTGGCAGCCGGCCACCGCGATCTCGCTGCGTGCACTCGCGTTTGTCGATCAGGCTTCGCTGCACAAGCTGTCCGCACTGCCGGGCGAAGCCGCCAGCGCGAGGCTGGGAAGCGTGGGGTTCGGGCTGCGGTTGGACAGCGGCTTCGGCTTGTCGGCCAATCTCGATTGGGCCCGGGTGTTGCGCGACACCACGCTGCTGAACAGTTCGGGCACCCGCTCGCCCCTGAGCGGCCCTGGGGCTGGTCGCAGCCAGCGCTGGGACTTGTCGGTACGGCATGCCTTCTGACGATGACGCCGCCGTCGCCATGAGCCGTTCGGCCCATCGGCTGCGCGGATCTGAAACCGCAGCCTGCGAGTATTTTCAGTCGACCCCGAGGTTGCCATGAACCAGCGTCTGCACCGTCTCGTCTTCAACCGCAGCCGCGGCATGACCATGCCGGTTTGCGAGGGCGCACGCAGCCATGGCAAGGCCGGTGGCGGTCGCAGCCGCAGCCGCCGGAGTGGCCAGCCAGCGCTTCGCGTGGCCGTCGCCGTGGCCGTGCTGGCCATGCTCGCCGGCGGCGCTGCGGCACAGACCCGCCCGCCGGTGGTCTTTGCCGGTGCGCTTGCCGCGCCGAAGAACGCGCTGCCGCAGCCCTACGGCAGCTTGCGCAACGCCGCCGGCGGCTTCGTCAACGACCCGGCGCTGCGCAGCTTCGTGGCCAACCCGGCCCAGCGTCCACGCGTGGACTGGCAGGTCTTGCCCGACGGCAAGTCGGCCACATTCAAGCAGGGCGACGTCGACCGCGTGATCCTGAACTGGGACAGCTTCGACATCGGCGCCGGCCACCACGTTCACTTCGAGCAGAACAAGGACCCGTCGCGGTATGTCTCGGCGCTCAACCGCATCTGGAGCGCCGACCCGTCATCGATCCTGGGCCGCCTGACGGCCGACCGCGAAGTGATCCTGGTCAACGCCAATGGCGTGTACTTTGGCCGCGGTGCGCGGGTGGACACGGGCAAGTTCGTGGCCACGGCCAACAGTCTGTCCGACGCCGTGTTCGAGCGGGGCCTGCGCAATGTCACCGACGGCGACGCGGTATTCAGCACCGCGGGTACCGACTACCTGCCGACGAACGTCGATGCCGCCATCAGCATCGAGGCCGGTGCCGAGATCCGCAGCGCCGCAGGGGGTGATGTGCTGCTGATCGCGCCGCGCGTGGTCAACCAGGGCCGCATTGACACGCCGCAGGGCCAGGCCGTGCTGGCCGCCGGTGACCGCGTTTACCTGATGAGTTCGTCGGACCCGGCGCAGCGCGGGCTGATCGTGGCCGTCGACCCGGTCAAGCTCGCTGGCAGCACCACGCAGAACGACCCCACGCTGGGCACGGTGGAAAACGCCGCCGACGGCGCGCCGCTGGAGCCGGCGGCCAGCGTTGGCGCCGCAGTGGCGCAGAAGGTCAACGAGATCCGCGCCGACAGCGGCACCGTCAACCTGGTCGGTCTGCTGGTGCGGCAGGCCGGGCAGATCAATGCCACCACTGCGGTGAAGGGCGCCAACGGGGTCATCCATCTGCAAGGCATGGCTTCGACCATCAGCCTGGCTGGCGGCCCCGACATCAACACGGCCACCAGCCGCCGTGGGCTCGCGGTGGAAGCCGGGGCCCAGGCACGTGTGTCGGCCACGGGGGGCACGGTGGAGATCGCCGCCGGCAGCCGTACCGCAGTGCTGCCCAGCGACAGCGGCGCCACCCAGATCAGTGCCGAGGTGTTCAATCCGTCGCGCTTGCGTGTCGAAGGCGAGGCGATCACGGTGGCCGACGGCGCCACCCTTCAGGCGCCCAGCGGGCAGCTTGAGTTGCTGGCTGCCAGTACCCGGCAGCTGAGCCCCTTGTTCAGTTCGAGCGCCGGATTGGCTGTGTCGGCCGATGACAGCCGCGTGGTCATCGCGCCTGGGGCGCAGCTGTCGGCAGCAGGCTTGCTCCAGGTCCCGGTGGATGGCACGCGCAGCCAGGCTTCGCAACGCCTCTTCCGCATCGAACTGGCCGATGCACCGGTGCAGCAAGACGGCCCGCTGTACCGGCAGGAAGTGTTCTTCGACGGCCGCGACGCCGGCCGCATTGCGGTGGCCAACGTCGCCGGCGCCACGGCCGGCAACCGGTTCACGGCCGCCGAAAAGACCACTGCAGGCGGCACCTTGCGCATCGGTTCCGAGGGCACCGTCGTTGTGGGCCAGGGCGCGGGGCTGGACGTGTCGGGCGGCTCGGTCAGCGTCTCCGCCACGACATTGGAAAGTTCGCTGTTGTCCCGCGATGGCGTGATCACGCAGTTCCGCGATGCCAGACCGGGGACCCGCTACGACTCGCTGCTGGCAGCGACCCGCAAGACCACCGTTCCGGCCTATGACGAGGGCAGCGACGGTGGCACGCTGGAGCTGGTGGGGCGTCGGTTGGCCCTCTCGGGCAACGTGGTGGGCAAGGTGGTGCTGGGCGAGCGCCAGCGCGACGGCACCGTCCCCCCGGCCCGGCCTTCAACCCTGGCGGTCGGCCGTTCTCAGTATCTGAGTGAGGTGTCGCTCGTGCCCACGGCGGCGCCACCGATTGACGCCACGATCTTCACGGCGCCGGCCACGGCTGAACTGTCGGGCCTGCCTTCGACGACCATGCTGTCGCTGGATGCTGTCAACAAAGGCGGCTTTGGCACCCTGCTGTTGCGGGCCTTGCGGGTTGAGCAGTCGGCATTCGGCACGCTGGATCTCGGCATCAACGGGCAACTGGACATCCTGGCCAAGCAGATCGCGCTCGACGGCCGCTACACGCTGCCGGGGGGCACGGTGAGTTTGGTCACCGACGAAGCCAATGCGACATCGGCGAGCACGGGCCTGGGCGACATCCGCCTGTCGGCCTCCACGCGTTTCGACGCGGCCGGCCTGTGGAGCAACGACACCCTGACCGGCGGCGCGGTGGGCTTTTCGCCCTTCAAGCTCGACGGCGGCAAGGTTGTCGTCAGCGCGGCACACGACGTGTTGCCCGAACCCGGCCTGGAGATCGACGTCTCCGGCGGTGCCCGCCTGGCTGGCGGCGGTGTTTTGAGCCGCGGTCGTGCCGGGTCCATTTCGCTCGCAGCCGGGCGTTCCGATCTGTTCGACACGCGCCTGCAAATTGACGGCGTGCGCCTTTCTGCCTATGACTTCGGCAGCGGTGGCAGCCTGTCGCTTGGAAGCCCCAGCGTGCGGGTGGCCGACTCGGCGACCCTGGCGCCCGCGGGCTTCCCGGGCATCAGCCTGGATCCGCAGTTCTTTTCCACGGGCGGCTTCGGCTCGGTGTCGATCAACGCCTTCGGCGATGTGTTGGTTGCCGCCGGGGCGAAGGTGGAGCCGATCCTCTCGACGTGGCTGCTGTCGCCCAGCTACAGAGCGGCACCCAGCGGGCGCATGAGGGCCGAGGTGGCATTGCCGCAGCCGGTGGACGAGGCGTTGGCCGACCGCCTGCCGGTGAACCTTTCCCTGGCCGCCGCACGAACGGCCAACCCGGGCGTCGGTTCGGTCGGCGGCCGGCTCGTGGTGGAGCGCGGCGCGTCGATCACGCTGGAAGCCGGCGGCACGCTGGCGCTTGCGTCCACCGGCGACGTGGCAATCGGCACGCAAGGCGGCGCCGCAGGCGACAAGGCGAGGCTGACCGTGCCCGGCGGCATGTTGCGTGTGGGCGTGACCGGCCTGCGGGGTGCCAATTCGCAGCCGGAAGCCACGCTCGATCCCAACGGCTTCATCGCCAGCCAGTCGACCTGGATCGGTGCCGATGCCGAGTTGTCCGTGGCAGGTACCGCCGAACTGCGTGTCGACCGCGCTGCACCGGCCTTCTCGACCTTCGACACGGCGGCCGGCGATGCGGGCAGCCCGCGCATCACCGGCAGCGTGCTCGGCGGCGGCAGCATCGAGCTCGTCAACCAGCGCGGCTACGTGGTGCTGGAGCAGGGCTCGCGGCTGAACCTGGACGGCGCCGCCGCCGAGTTGAACCTGCGTGGCGCCGCAGCGCCGGTGACGTTAGCCCGACAGCCGGGCCGTCTGGTGCTGGCCAGCCCCGAAGGCATGGTGCTGGACGGCGGCGTGTCCGCCCGTGTGCCCCGCGACGCTGCCGGCAAGCCCTTGACCACCGGCGGCAGCCTGCAGTTGTCGCAGGGCGTGGGGGGCGTGTCGGCGTTCACCACGGGCCCGGCCTACCCGGACGCGCCGCGCCAGCTGCTGCTGGGCGAGTTCGCCCCGATCCTGGCGAACGGCAGCCTGCGTCCCGGTGACGACCTGTTTGCGGCTCTCGGCAACGGCAGCACCCGCCTGCCGCTGGCGCTTCTGCGCGACGCCGGCTTCGACAGCCTGCACCTCGGCGCCGGCGACCGCATCTCATTCGAGACGCCGACCACTTTGGCTGCAGCCATCGACATCACGCTGGACAGCCCGGTGCTCGCCGCCCAGCCCGGCGTGGCCGTCGACCTGGCGGCACGCACGGTCTCTGTCGGCGATCGCATGCTCAACCGCCTGCAAGCGCCGGCCAGCACGGATGCCCTGCCAGACAATGCCGCAGACCTAAGCACCCGCCTGAACTTGCAAGCTCAGACGATCCAGGCCATCGGCCGCTCGGCGCTGCAGGGTTTTTCGACGGTGCACATGGACGCCGGCGCGTCAGCGCTCGGCGAGGTGAGGTTCGGTGCCGTGTCGCCGACCGAACAGGCACGGTCGGGCGCCTCTTCGGACCACCTGCGGTTTGCGGGTGAGCTCACGATCACCTCGGGCCAGACGTTCGCCACCACGACCGCGAACTTCACTGTGGAGGGCTTGGCCGCAGCCAGCAGCGACGACCCGGGCAGCCGAATCGTTCTGCGCACGGGTGCGGCGGGCGCAGCCGCGCAGTCACCGCTGACGGCTTTCGGGCGGCTGGCGCTGCGCGCCACCGACATCGACCACCAGGGCGTTCTGCGACAGCCCTTCGGCGAGATCTTGCTGCAGGCCGAACGCAGGCTGTCGCTCGGCGAGGGCAGCCTGACCAGCGTGGCGGGCGCTGGCCAGACCCAGCTTTACGGCAGTACCGACAACCTGTCGCAATGGCTGCAGCCGCTGTTCAACGACTACCGCAGCGTGTTGCCGCGCGAGAAGTCCATCAGCCTGTCGGCCGCCGTCATCTCGACCTCGCCAGCGGCGCGCGTGGACGCTGCCGGCGGCGGAACGATCCTGGCCTCGGAGTTCTTCGCCGGCGTTGGCGGCAGCACCGACTACTTCAACACGCCGGGCCTCTACGCCGTGCTTCCGGACTACGGCACGCGCGCGCCGGTGTCGCTGGCCGGTGAGCTTGCGGGGGTGGACGCACCCGGGCGTGAGCTCGTCGTGACGATGCCCGGCTCGGGCCTGGCGCCCGGTGCCTACACCTTGCTGCCGGCGCGCTATGCGCTGCTGGC
>JBBRJU010000013.1:0-14446 GCA_038218895.1 Burkholderiales bacterium | reverse complement strand
TGGCCCGAACCCCGGGGTTACAACAGGCGCTGTCCAATGCGTGGTTGAAGGCGCAAGGCTTGGTCAGCATTCGCGATTTGTGGTGCAAAGCCCAGGGCTATGTCACCGCTTAAGTTGGCTTGCTTCGTCGCGCGCCAACTTAATGAACCGCCCACTGCGGACCCGCATGGTGGGTGGTGTGGGGGCTGGGAGTTAAAAACTCCTGGCTACCCGATTAGGCCGCAGTGGACGGTGAAGGTTCAGGTATGTTCGATTCTATGCTCGCAATGATTGCACGGAGCTGATTCGCTTTTTTATGGCGCTCAATGCCGTAGTGCAATTCGCGATGACAATCTGCGCAGAGTGCGGCAGTGTTTTCTGGCGTGTCAGCGCCGTCATCGGCAAGCATCGTTATATGGTGAGACTCCAGGTATGGCTCTTGGTTGTCGTCGATGAACGCTGCAGGCCGCCGACACAGTTCGCAGTTGCCCTGCGCGCGAACCAAGGTCCATGCCCGAACACGCGGGTCTCGACTGAATTGCGTGCTTCGCGACAGCGTGCGCTTCGGCTGCGCGATGCCGTTTGGTCTTTCAACGGCGCCGTACCTGCATAGCTCAGCGGCGACCCTCATGTAAGTGTCTGCGTCTGCCGTGGGTGTGGCTTCGAGGATCGCAAGTCGTCGCAGCAGCTTCTCCTTGCCTTTGTGGATCTCCTGCACGGCATTACGCGGGTTCCAACCGATTAATGCCACTAACTCTGCCGAGTTGATAGGGCTTTCGCGCAGATCGAGAAGCCATCTGACGGACTTATGATATTCAGGTTGACCGGAATCGTATATTGTGTCAGGCGGGAGCACTACTTGAACGTCTTTTGAAATGGTCTGGCCGACTGCCACAACGCCGACCTCGTTGACATAGACGAGCGCTCGCGCATCTGCGGGTATGCGTTCCAAGTCGTGCTTGTACTTGACGTCACCGCCAGTCAGAACTACGTTGTGACCGATCCAGTCTTCGTGCTTGCTCTTCCCTGCATAAGAGACTGCGTCGGTGTTAACAAAAAAAAGGCGCATGGCGGTGACGAGGGTTTTTGCGGGCTAACGTGTTTTCGACTTCACAGGGTATGGCTGGCAGTGGGTGAAAAGCACCACCAGTGGTCAGAAATTGCCATTCTTGATGCCCACAGGTGGGTGTGTTTCCGGCAAGCTCTGATGCAGACCCACCCGCAGCAACGCGCTGTTGGGCAACCGCCACATGTTGGTTGCTCATGGCCATGCGTCCGTGCAAATTTGATCGCTCCGCGCTGATCCGGCTTGATTTTCTTGGCCACGCGCCAGGTGTCCGGGCTGTCTGCGGTGGATTTCTGGTGGTGCACAGTCACATGTGTTCGCCGTGAGGTTTCACCTGATTTTTTCGCCAAACGCCGAAATGCCAGCTTGCAGGGGTTCCGGTGGTGGCCAGCAAATTACCTGCGCACCGATGGAAATGTCGGGCCACCGGTGCCAGCGTGCGCATCGTCTGGCCGGCACCAGCGTGTCTACTTTGCCCGCAGGATAAGCGCCACCTCTGCGGCTTGTCCATTGGCACCGGCACCAGCACCCGCCCGTACCCGCAGCCAACACCATCCACCGCGCACCACCAAGCCCGGGTCCACCCGCTGCAGCCCGGTGCAGCGCAGCGTCTAGCATCCGTGCTCGGCCCGCTGGGCCTTGGAGAGATCTTTCATGAGCGACATGCATCTGATTCCCCTGCCCCGCCTCCAGGCGGCCATGCACCTGGTGGTGCGTGGGTTTGGCAGCAGCCCGGCTGAAGTGGCGGCCGTGGCCGGCAACCTGATCGACGCCAATCTCACGGGCCATGATTCGCACGGCATCGGCATGCTGCCGCGCTACGCCGACGCATTTCTGCAAGGCGGGCTGCAGCCCAACGCCGTTGTCAGCGCTGAATTGGATGCCGGCGCGCTGCTGCGGCTCAATGGCAATCGCGGCTTCGGCCAGGTTATCGGCGCGCAGGCCATGGCGCTGGGCATCGACCGGGCCAAGGCCCACGGCACCTGCGTGGTGGCGCTGGGCAACAGCCACCATCTGGGCCGCATCGGCGCCTGGGCCGAGCAGGCCGCCGCCGCCGGCCTGGTGTCGATGCACTTCGTCAACGTGATTTCGCGCGGCATCGTCGCGCCTTTCGGTGGTGGCGATGCACGCTTTGGCACCAACCCGTTCTGCGCCGGTGTGCCGCTCACCGGCCGGCCGCCGGTCATTCTTGATTTCGCCACCAGCATGATCGCGCAGGGCAAAACCCGCGTGGCCATGAACAAGGGGGAGCAGGTCGACCCCGGCTGCCTGATCGACGACCAGGGCCGCCCCACGCGTGATCCGCGCTTCAGCGTGGTGCCGCCGTTCGGCGCGCTGCTCACCTTTGGCGGCCACAAGGGCTTCGGCATGGCGCTGATGTGTGAACTGCTGGGCGGCGCCCTGGCCGCCGGCATGACGCAGCGTGATGCGGATGCCAGCCAGCGGCGGGTGCTGAACGGCATGTTCAGCGTGCTGGTCGACCCCGCCGCGCTGGCCGACCGCGCCGGCTTCGAAGCCGAAGCCCTGGCCTTCATCGACTGGGTGCGCGCCTCGCCGCCGCGTGAAGGTTTTGACCAGGTGCTGATCGCCGGTGAGCCCGAGCGCACCCACCGCGCCCGCCGCACCGCGCAAGGCGTGCCAGTCGACAGCACCACCTGGCAAGAAATTCTGGATGCAGCCACCAAGCTGGGGGTGGATGCCGCTGCGGTGCAGGCCACTGCGCTGGGCGGGTGAAGGCGCTGCCCCGGCTGCGCCGCTGGCCTGCGGGCGCGGCCCCGGGCGCTCGGGCCCGGTGGCTTGGCTTGATGGCCGTCACCCTGGCCATGCTGGCCGGCCAGGCTGGCTTAGCCGGCCAGGCGGCCGCCGCCCAGCCCGCGCAGGCCCAACCCGCCAGTGACGAAGAGGTGCCCTTCATCACCACGCCCGACCGCGTCACCCTGGCCATGCTGCAGCTGGCCGGTGTGGGCCCGGGTGATGTGCTGGTCGATCTGGGGTCGGGTGACGGCCGCATCGTCATCACCGCAGCGCTGGGCTTTGGCGCGCGCGGCCTGGGTGTGGACATCGTGCCCGATCTGGTGGCCCGCAGCCAGGCCAGCGCCGCCCAGGCCGGCGTGGCCGACCGGGCCAGCTTCCGGGTGCAAGATCTGTTCGACACCGACCTGGCTGGCGCCAGCGTCATCACGCTGTACCTGCTGCCTGAATTCAACCTGCGCCTGCGCCCGCGCTTGCTGGCCTTGCCGGCGGGCACCCGCATCGTCTCGCATGATTGGGACATGGCCGACTGGCCGCCCGACCGCACGCTGACATTGGCCGTGCCCGAGAAGGCCATCGGCCGCGAGAAAAGCAGCCGCCTGCACCTGTGGGTGGTGCCCGCCCGGCTGCAGGGCCTGTGGTGCGGGCCGGGCGGGGCGGCGCTGCAGCTGCAGCAGCGTTTCCAGGCAGTGCAGGCCTCGCTGGGGATCAAGCAGGGGCAGGGGGCCGGGGCTGAGCAACAGGCGCTGGCCGGGCGCATTGACGGCAACCGGCTGCAGCTGCTGGGCCCCGGCCCGGAAGCCAGCTGGGTGGCCGAGGCCGGCGCTGACGGCACGCTGCGCATGTTGGCAGCGCCGCCTGGCGCCCCGCTGCAGCCGGGCCAGCAGCTGCGCCCGGCCGGCGGCGCAGCGTGTGGCCCGATGGACTGAGAGCCTGTGAAGATTTGGGATAACCCCGACAGCCGCGGGCGAGTTCGGTCGTTGAAGGGATATGAGTACAGAGACGAGTGATCCGACGCCGGGCGAGGGGCGTGATCTCTTCGGCCCCAAGCCTGATGCGGCCGTGGCGGGCGACAAGTCTGCCCATGCGGGGAGCACGACCACGGCACGCGTGATCCTGCCCAACCGTACTCAGATCGAACTGCGCCCGATGGACCTGGAGTCGCTACTGGCCGAAGGCCACCGAGCGCGGCTGGTGTGGGCGTGGGTGGAGCGGCAAGACTTGAGCGCGATGTACGCGGTGATCAAGGTTCGCCAAGGAGGCGTGGGCCGCAGCGCGATCGCTCCGCAGATTTTGTTGGGCCTGTGGCTGTACGCCGCGCTGCAGGGGGTGGGCAGCGCGCGGCAGTTGTCGCGCTTGGTGCTTGAGCATGACGCGTACCGCTGGATGAGCGGGGGCGTGCAGGTCAACCACCACAGCCTGTCGGACTTCCGAGTGGCGCACGGTGCGGCGCTGGACGAGTTGCTCAGTGCCAGCCTGGCCGCACTGATGACAGCCGGCGCAGTGAAGTTGGAGAGCGTGGCGCAGGACGGCGTACGGGTTCGGGCCAGTGCGGGTGCGGCCTCGTTCCGGCGCAAGGCCAGCCTGCAGGACAACCTGGAGCTGGCGCGCGCACGGGTGCGCGAGCTCAAGGAGCAGATCGACGTCGACCCGGGGCAGGACAGCCGACGCAAGGCTGCGGCCCAGCAACGGGCCCGACGCGAGATGCAGGAGCGGCTGCAAGATGCGCTGGACCGGCTGCCCGAACTGGAGGCGATCAAGCGGCGCAACGGCAGCAAGGCCGAAGAAGCGCGGGCGTCGAGCACCGACGCCGATGCCAGCGTCATGAAGATGGCCGACGGCGGCTACAGGCCGGCCTACAACACCCAGTACGCCAGCGACTGCGACAGCCAAGTCATCGTGGGCGTGGAGGTCAGCACCAGCGGTTCGGACATGGCGCAGCTCGCACCCATGGTCGAGCAGATCGAACAGCGCCTGGGCAGCGCGCCGCAGAAGATGCTCGTCGACGGCGGCTACCCCGCGCACGCGCAGATCGACGCGGTGGCTGACAAGACCGAGGTCTATGCGCCGGTGCCCGAGGCGCGGGCCAAGAAGGACGACGAGGGCAACGAGGTCCAGCAGGACAAGCACGAGCCCAAGCCCGATGACAGCGCGGCAGTAGCGAGCTGGCGACAGCGCATGGCCACCGAAGAGGCCAAGGCGCTGTACAAGCGGCGAGCCGCGACGGCCGAATGCGTCAACGCGCAGGCACGTAACCGCGGCCTGCAGCGCATGCCTGTACGGGGGCTGCAAAAGGTTCGCTGTGTGGCACTGCTGTTCGCGCTGGCGCACAACCTGATGCGCACGTTGGCACTGGCGCCGCAGTTGCTGGGTCTGAGCACAACTCCGTCTGCAGCAGGGGCAGGTACTGTATGAAGACCGAAAAGCTCAGGGTAGACCCGCAAATCGGACCCTTGCTCGTGCCAGACAGCTCGCCGAGCGCACCGCTCGCGCCTGCGGCTTCGTCAACCGCTTCGCTGAATAAGGCCGGACCTTCGGTCAGCGCGATGCGAATGCTTCACAGACTCTGACCCGGCGGGCCACCGTGTGGCCGCCGCCCAACCGGCTTGGCCGGGCCGCAGGCGTTACGGCGCTGGGCGCTGCCCGGCAATCCAGGCGTCGATCTGCCTGTCCAGCACGTTCAGCGGCACCGCGCCCTGGTCCAGCACCGCCAGGTGGAAGCGGCGGATGTCGAAACGCGCACCCAGTGCGGCGCGGGCGCGTTCGCGCAGTTCGATGATCTTCAGCTGGCCGACCATGTAGCCCAGCGCCTGGCCCGGCCAGCTGGTGTAGCGGTCGATTTCGCTTTCCACCAGGCCGCGGCTCTCGCCGCTTTGCGCCAGCAGGTAGTCGATGGATTGCTGCCGGCTCCAGCCCAGATCGTGCAGGCCGGTGTCGACCACCAGGCGCGCGGCGCGCACCATCTGCCACTGCAGGTGGCCAAAGCGGCTGGGCGGGTCGCTGTACAAGCCCAGCTCGAAGCCCAGGGTCTCGGCATACAGCGCCCAGCCTTCGCTGTAGGCCACATACCCGGCCGACCGGCGAAAGCGCGGCAGCTCGCCCAGCTCGCTGGCGCGGGCAATCTGCAGGTGGTGGCCAGGCACGGCCTCGTGTGCCACCAGGGTTTCCATGCCCCAGATCGGCCGGGTCTTGTAGGCCAACGCGTTGGCGTTGAACCAGCCGGGCCGGCTGCCGTCCAGGCCCGGACCGTCGTAAGACGCGGCCGCATCGGCGCCCATGTGCGCTGGCATGGCGCGCACGCCCCAGGGCGCGCGCGGCAGCTCCGCAAACAGCCTCGGCAGCTCGGCGTCCAGCCGCTTGCCGATGTCGCGGTAGCCGGCCAGCAGGGCCTCGGGGCTGGTGTGGAAGTACTGGGGGTCGGTGTTGAGGTGCTTGACGAAGCTGCTGAAATCGCCCGTCCAGGCCATGTCGCGCATCACCTGGGCAATCTCGCCCCGCAGCCGCGCCACCTCGCGCAGGCCGATGGCGTGCACCTGCTGCGGTGTGAGCGTGGTGGTGGTGGTGTTGCTGTGCACCAGCGCGGCGTACACCGCCGCGCCGCCGGGGTACAGGCTCAGGTTGCCGGCGGTGGGTGCAGCGGCCGCATAGGGGCCGGCCACAAAGTTGCGCAGGCGGCGCACCGCCGGCAGCACGTGGCCGCTGATCACCGTGCGTGCCCGTGCCTGCAGTGCGGCCTGGTCGGCCGCCGCCATGTCACTGCCCAGCCGGGTGAAGGGCTCATAGAACGGGCTCTTGTCCAACGCCGTGCCGGCACCGGCTGGGGTCGGTTGTGCCAGTTGCACGTCCAGCGTAGCGATCACCCGGTCGAGCACCGGCCGTGCCGCCACCCAGCCCAGTGCCAGGCCTTCGCGCAGGCGCGCCAGCTCCTGGTCTACCCGCAGCGGGTAAGCTGCCAGCCGGGCCAGCACCTGCTCGGCCTGCGCAGTGGTGGCGGCGGGGCTGGCTTGCAGCAGCCCAGGCAGGCCGGTGTGGAAGCCGCCCTGCGCACCCAGGGTCATGCGGCGATAGCCGCGCAGCGGCTCGAAGGCCAGGTCGTCTTCAATGCCGTGGATGAACAAGTCCAGCGATGTGCGGTCGGCGGCGCTCAGCGCCTGGCGGTCGATGGCTTGTGCCGCACGCAGCTGGCGGCGCAGTTCGGCAAAGCCGGCGGCTTCTGCTTCGGGCGACGCGTCGTCCAGCTTGTCACCGTAGCGGTTGTCGCCGACATAGGTGGCCCAGCCGGGGTAGCGCCGCATGTTGTCTTCCCAGGCGGTGTCGAACAGCGTGTGCAACGCGGTGGCCGCAGGGCTGCGCGTCGGGGTGGCAAGTGTGGTGGGTGCGGCAGGTGTGTCGGGTGCGGCAGCCTTTGCCAAGGGGCCGCTGGCGCAGCCGAAGAGCAGGCAGACCACCACGGCGGCGGGTGCCAGCATGGCGCAGCGGGGCAGGGCGTGGTGCAAGCGCATGGCGGGTTTGCTGGCGGGGTGGACGGCAGCGGGATTCAACGCGTGGTCAGCCCCGGCGCCATCTGCAGGCCGGCGCAGGGGTCGGTGCGCGGCTGGGCGGGGGTGCTGATCTGCGCATCGTAGGCGCCACTGGCGCTGCCGTCACCCGCTTCCAGGAACCCGACCACCCGGGAATTCGCACGCACATAGGGCGCCAGCCAGCGTGGCACGCCGATGTCGGCCCGCACATGGCCGTTGCCGGCCAGCAACACCACGCCGCGCCCGGCATGTTGGGCCACCAGGCGGGCCATGAACTGGTCACGCGCCAACTGGGCCAAGGCCAGCCGCGCGGCGGTGGCGGCGTTGAGCTGGCCGCAGTGGCTGGCTTCGATGCTGGCGGCCTGGGCCTGGGCGATGTCATCGGGCACATCGGCGCGCCAGCCGGTGGCGGCCAGGCCGTTCTGCATCACCGTGCGCGCCTCGGTGCGCGACACATTCGCCGCCATGATCGGCAGGCCATGCGCCAGGGCGAGGCGGATGTAGGGGCGGTAGAACGGCCATTGCCAGCCAGGCCCGCCGCCGCCGGCCTGCACCACCGCGTCGACCTGCGCGTCCAGCGCAGCGGGCGATCGGTCGGCGATGTGCTGGCTGGCGGCGTCCAGCGCGGCCTGGCGTTCCCGGTCGAACTGTTCCATCAGCAGGGCGGGCCGGTCACCCTGGGCCAGCAGTTTGGCCAACAAGCCGGCGCGCAAGGCATGCTGCGCGGCGTTGTCATGCACCTCGCCCAGCAGCAGCGCCTGGCCGGGGCTGGCGCGCAGTTGGGTGAGGGGCGGAGCCGGAGGCTGCGTTGGCGTCGCAGATGGCGTCGGGGGCTGTGGGCTGCTGCAAGCGGACAGCGTCGCCAGCGCGGTCAGCGCTGAAGCGGCCACCAGCGCCCTCAACGCCTTCAGCGCCATCAGCGCCATCAGCGCCAGGCCAAGGGTGGCGCCACGGCGCAGGGCGAAACATCGGTGCAAGGGCATGCGCCGCATTCTGCGTCGCGGTGGACGGTGTTGGTGGCAGTGCTGGTGTGCTTGTTGTTGCTCGTGCGGTCAACGGGCCTGTTGCCAGTGTCAGTGCCAGTGCCAGTGCCGATGCCGATGCCATTTCCATTGCTTTTGCCGGCGCCACGACCAGCCATCCCCGGCGCCATCGCCAGCGCCCAGCCCACAGGGCATTGACGCGCCGGGCACTTGCGGCGCAGCATCGCGCGCCCGCTGCAACCCTGCCTGAGAGCCTGCGCCCGCCGTGCACACCACCGACCTGCAAGCCGCGCCGCTGGCGCTGCATACACCGCGCCTGCAGCTGGCCGCCGCTGCGCCGGCCCATGCTGCGGCTTTTGCCGACGGCGTGGCCGCGTCGCAGGCGGCGCTGGGTTTTGTGGCCTGGAGCCACCGCCCGCGCGACCTGGCCTGGGCCCTGCGGTTTTGCGAAGACGACGCCCGCAGCCGTGCCGCCGGGCAAGACCTGGCCTTCCATGCCTTCACCCGCGACGGCGGTGCCTGGGTCGGCCGCATCGACGTGCACAGCATCGACTTCAGCGCCGCGCGTGGCGAGATCGGCTATGTGGGCGACCTGCGCCTGGCCGGCCAGGGGCTGATGCGCGAGGCGGTGCGCGCCGTCATCACGCTGTGCTTCGATCTGGGTTTCGAGCGCATCGAGGCGATGAGCGACGTCCGCAATGCCCGCGCGCTGCACTTTGCCGACAGCCTGGGCCTGCTGCAGCGCGAAGGCCTGCTGCGCCGGCATGCGCGTGACCTGCAGGGCCAGCCCTGCGACATGGTGCTGTGGGCCGCGCTGAACCCGCGCGGGCCGCTGCCGGTGCCACCCGGCCCGGCCTGAAAGCCCCCGGCGCCACCTTGGTTATCCACCGATGCTGTGGACAAACCTGTGTGCAACCGGCCGGCGCCGTCCGCCAGCCCGCACCAACCCTGGCTGTCAAGACCTTTGCCGCCAAAACAGGCAGCCGGCATCGGCCCGCAAGTGACAGGCACCGTGCTGGGCCGCGCTTATCCTGCTTGAGCCCCCTTGGGCGGCCATGGAGACCGGTTTGGTGACAACACTGTGTGGCGCGCGGTGGTGCAGCGTGGGGTGGGGCTGGCTGGAGAATCGGGACTGGCCGGGGGTTGCGGGCCGGCGGGCGGCTGCGGGCTGGCTGCGGCTGGCACTGCTGCTGGTATGGCGGCTGGTCTTGCGGCTGGCCCTGCTGCTGCCACTGACACTGGCCATGCCCGCCGCCGCTGGCACCCTGGGCCGGGCCGAGCTGCAGGCGCTGCTGCCGCCACCGCTGCTGCTGGGTGAGCGCAGCCCCGGCTTGCCGGCCTGGCCGGTGTTCCGCCGCAACGGCGCGGCGCTGGACCTGCAGGGCCATCTGTTCGAGACGATCGACCTGGAGCCGGTGGCCGGCTACGGCGGCCGGCCGGTCAACCTGCTGGTGCTGCTGGACCGTGACGGCGTGTTCCTCGATGTGCGCCTGCTGTCGCATGCCGAGCCGATGTTCACCTCACCCCGGGGCACCGCGCTGCTGGCGGCCTTTGCACAGCAGTACCGAGGCCTGTCGCTGGCGCATGACATCCACGTGCTGGGCCCCACCACCGAGCGCCACCAGACCGACACCACCGCCCGGCTGCACGGCGTGCTGACCGGCACCGTGTCGGCTTTGGCGATTGACCGCGCGGTGCTCGAATCAGCCGCCCAGCTGGCGCATCTGCGGGCGCAGGCCGACGCCGGCCAGGCCGCCGTGCCGCTGGCGCGCGTCCCGAACGACCGCTACCGCAAGACCGGCTGGAACGAGCTGGTGCGCCTGGGGCTGGTGCAGCCCTGGCGGCTGAGCAACCGGCAGGTGCAGGCGGCGTTCGACAACGGCCCCGCCGCCTGGCGCGACCCGGGTGGCCGCAGCTGGCCCGACGGCCCGGCGGTGGACGTCTGGGTGGCGCTGGCCGGCCTGCCGCAGGCCGGCCGCAACCTGTTCGACCCCGGCGGCTGGCAGCCCGTGCGCGCCGCCCGCGAGCAGGGCCACACCGTGCTGCTGGTGCTCGATGGCGGCCGCTACCCGGTGGCCGCCGCCGCAGCGCCCGACATGGCACGCGCGGCCGTGCTGCAGCTGCGCCAGCAGGGGCGTGATTTCGCCTTGCAGCCGATGCCCTGGCAGGGCGGGATGGCCTTGTCGGGCACCCGATCGGGCGTGCCGCGTGACGCGGTGCCGCGCCTGTTCACCGTGGCGCCGGCGGCCGACGGCACCCGGCTGGACGCCGAGCAGCCGCTGGACCTGGTGCTGGCCGTGCAGCGCGGCAGCAGCGAGCCGGGTGCCAGTACCCAGGTGGTGGTGCAGCGGCCGTTTGCCGTGCCCGACGTGGCCAGCTACCGGCCGCAGACCGAGCCACCGGCCTGGCGTGCGGCCTGGGCCCAGCGTGGTGTCGATCTGGCGGTGCTGGCCGCTGGCCTGGTGGTGCTGGTGGTGGCGCTGGCGCGCCAGACCTGGCTGACGGCGCGGCCGGGCCGGCTGGCGGCCTTTCGCACCGCCTACCTGGTGTTCACGCTGTGCTTCGTGGGTTGGTGGGCCCAGGGCCAGCTCACCGTGGTGTCGATCACCGCCGCCATCGAGGCCGGCGTGGCCGGCCGCGCGCTGGATTTCCTGCTGGCCGACCCGGTGGCCTTGCTGCTGTGGGCTTTCACCGGCGTCACCTTGGTGGTGTGGGGGCGTGGCACCTTTTGCGGCTGGTTGTGTCCCTTCGGTGCGCTGCAGGAGCTGGCCAGCCTGGTGGCGCGCAAGTCGGGCCTGCGCCAGCGCAGCCTGCACCGCCGGCTGGACCAGCGGCTGAAGTGGCTGAAGTACGGCGTGCTGGCCGTGCTGTGCACCGGCGCCGCGCTGTCGGCCGGCTGGACCGACATGGCGCTGGAAGTGGAGCCGTTCAAGACCGCGATCAGCCAGTACTTTGTGCGTGACTGGCCGTACGTGGCCTGGGCGCTGGCCTGCGTGGCCGTGGGCACGGTGGTGTTTCGCGGTTACTGCCGCTACCTGTGCCCGCTGGGCGCTGCGCTGGCGGTGCTGGGCGGGCTGCGGCGCTGGCAATGGATTCCGCGGCGCAGCGCCTGCGGCACCCCCTGCCAGACTTGCCGCCACCGCTGCAGCTACCAGGCCATCACCCCGGCCGGCGCGGTGCAGTACAGCGAATGTTTCCAGTGCCTGGATTGCGTGGCCATCCACCAGGACGCCAAGCAATGCCTGCCGCTGCTGCAGCAGGCCCGCCGGGTGGTGCCGATCGGGGTGGCGCGGTGAGCCCGCCGGGGCGCCCCGATGGCGACCGCCGGCCGGCGCAGCAGGAAGCTGCCCCGCTGCGCGGCGGCCGGCGCCAGTGGCTGCGCTGGGCCCTGGGCACGGGCGTGGGAACTGGCCTGGGCGTGGGCCTGGCGGGCGTGGGCACCACCGGCCCGGGCAAGGCCGTGGCAGCAACGCCCGCCCGCCAGCAATTGCGTGAGCGGGCCCGGGTGGGCTTTGGCACCACGCTGTGGCTGCGCGCCGCGCATGGCGATGGCGCGCGTGCCGACACTGCGCTGGACGCCACCGTGGCCCTGCTGCGCCACCTGGAACGGCAGATGAGCCTGTTCGACACCGGCAGCGCGCTGTGCCGGCTCAACCGCGACGGCGTGCTCGACCAGCCCGACCCGGCCCTGGTGGACCTGCTGACGCTGGCCGCCCAGGTGTCGGCCCGCAGCCAGGGCAGGTTCGACGTGACGGTGCAGCCGCTGTGGGCCGCCTGGCAGCGGGCCCAGGCCGCAGGGCGCTTGCCCACGCCAGCCGAACTGGCAGCGGCGCGGACGCGGGTCGATTGGCGTGCGGTGCAGGTGTCGCCCCGGCTGATCCGCCTGGCGCGGCCGGGCATGGCGATCACCCTCAACGGCATTGCCCAGGGTTATGCCGCCGAGCAGGCCCGCCAGCTGATGCGCCACCACGGCATCGCCCATGCCTTGCTGGACACCGGCGAATGGGCGCCGCTGGGCCAGGCGCCCGGCGGCGGGCCCTGGCAGCTGGGCCTGGTCAGCCCGCGTGACAGCACCCGCCTGCTGGCCACGCTGCAGGCGGGTGGCCGCAGCATCGCGGTGTCGACCGACGTGCAGTTGCGCTTCGGCAGCGACCCCGGTGAGGACCGCCACCACCACATCCTGGACCCGCGCAGCGGCCGGTCGCCGCCGCACCTGTCGGCCGTGGTGGTGGCCGCACCGTCGGCCACGCTGGCCGATGCGCTGACCAAGGTGCTGTTCATGGGCACGCCGGCCCAGGCGCTGGCGCAGGCGCAGCGCTGGGGCGTCGACGTGGTGGTGGTCGACAAGGCCGGCCGCCTGCAGGCCAGCGGCGGCTGGGGCTGGGGCTGAGCGGCAGAGTCTTTCGCGCATGCCGCACGTCCCCTCCAGGCGCGCCTGCACGCCGTTGCGGATGCGCGCCATCGCCCGGGTTAAGGCTGTGCCTCGCGCCGAGCAGGCTGTCAGGCTTCATGTCGGGTGCGCCCGAAAACGCCCACGCGCTGGGTCGAACCACCCCGGACGCGCTTGTTGCGCCCCCTCGATGGGGCAACGCCGGTGGCCCGGCAAGCCGGTTCCACGGCGTTCGCCTGGCTGGGCGGTGTGGTGGCCCGGGTCAGCGCGGCTGCTGCAGTGCCGTCAACGCCCGGGCTGCAGTGCGGTCAGCGCCCGGGCTGCAGTGCGGCCAGCAGTGTGTCGGCGTTGTGCGCCATCAGCTTCAGGTAGGTGTCGGCGCGGGTGCCGGGTGGTGACAGCGCATCGCTGTACAGCGTGCCGCCCACGGTGGCGCCGGCCTCGTGGGCGATGCGTTCGACCAGCCGCGGGTCGCTGATGTTCTCGACGAACAGCACCCGCACCCGCTGCGCCTTCAGCTGGCGGATCAGCCGCGCCACGTCGGCGGCCGACGCCTCGCCGGCGGTCGTCCAGCCCTGGGCGGCACGCATGTCCAGGCCCCAGGCGTCGGCCATGTAGCCGAAAGCGTCGTGCGAGGTGACGACCTTGCGCTGATCGGGCGCGATCGCTGCCAGCCGGCTGCGCACGCTGGCATCCAGCGCGGACAGTTGCTGGGTGTAGGCGGCGGCGCGGGCGTTGATGGCAGCTGCCTGCGCCAGCTGGGTCGGCCCCAAGGCAGCCACCAGCGCAGCGCGGATGTTTTCGGCATAGCGCTGCGCAGCCACCAGGCTCTGCCAGGCATGCGGATCAACCACGTTGCCGATGCGCCGCACGGTGATGCCCTGGCTGGCCACCACCACCGGCGCCTTGCTGCCTGAGGCGCGCACCAGCCGGTCGATCCAGCCCTCGAAGCCCAGGCCGTTGACGACGATCAGCCCGGCCTGCGCCAGGCGCTGGGCATCGGCTGGCGCCGGGTTGAAGGCATGGGCGTCGGCATCGGGCCCGACCAGCGCATGCACGGCCACCGCATCGCCACCCACGGTGGCCACCATGTCGGCGAGCAGGCTGAAACTGGCCACCACCTTCAGCGGGGCGGTCTGGGCCAGGGTTTGGGGCGGGGTTTGGGGCGGTGACTGGGCCGGCGGCCGGGCCGGCGTTTTGGCTGGGCTCTGGGCTGGGTTCTGGCCAGGGTTTCCGGCCGCTGTCTGGGCCGCCACCCATGCGGGCACCGCACCGGCAAGCAACAGTGCCAGCGCTCGGCGCCGGCCTGGCCGGGTGCCGGCAAGCGCATGCGGCGGCACCGGCCCGGCCGGGCCGCTGGCGGCGCCGCTTTCAGGCAGCGCAGCGAAGGCGCGGCGGGGCTGGCTCATGCCCTGCGGTGGCGGTGGGTGGTCCAGAAGCGGGCCCGCAGGCTGTCACGCCTGCCCAGGACCAGCGAGACCAGGTACACCCCACCCGCCAGCAGCACGATGGCCGGGCCCGACGGCAGGCCGAAGTGGTACGACAGCAGCAGCCCGCCATAACCACTGGCCACGGCGATGGCGCAGGCAATCGCCGACAGCCAGGCCACGCTGTGCGCCCAGCAGCGTGCGGCGATGGCCGGCAGCATCAGCAGGCCCACGGCCATCAGCGTGCCCAGCGCCTGGAAGCCTCCCACCAGATTCAGCACCAGCAGCACCAGGAACAGCCCGTGCACCCAGCCGCCGGCCCGGCCGAG
>JBBRJU010000012.1:0-14841 GCA_038218895.1 Burkholderiales bacterium | reverse complement strand
TGTTGTTCATCGAGCGTGGTGCAGCCGGTGGCCAGCCCCAGCACGGCGGCGGCAGCCAGCGTGGCGGCTGCCGCACGGCGGCGCCAGCGGGCGCGGCGGGGGGTGGCTGGGGCGGTCGGGCGGCGGTCGGGCAGGGCTGTCATCGCTTTGCATCGTCGCATGACCCCCGGCAGCGCGGGGTCAAAGGCCGCAGATGCACCCGCGCGCCGCACGGGTGATCATCGCGCCCTGGCGGCGGGCACAGCGCCGCAACAGGAGGCAGATTGATGGGGCAGCAGGCAGGCAATCCGACCCAGGCGGTCGGCAGCTTCGAACAGTCGTTCATGTTCCACATGATCCGGGACTTCTTCCTGCTGCTGCTGGCGGTGGCGGCGGTGGAAATGACGATCCGCTATGCGGTGTTGCGCTACAACTTTGCCCAGGCCGAGCCGGCACGGGTGGCCCGCGCGGCCGAACAGCTGGCCAATGACGTGCGCTCGATCATGCTGAACTCGGGCGGGCCGACGGCGGCGCAGACGGTCTACCCGATCCTGAACCGCAACTACGACGACCTGGGCCTGAGCATCGCGGTGCTGCCATCGGCGGTGACGGTGGAATCGATGCGCACCACCCGCAACATGGAGGCGCAGGGCCTGCCGGCGCGCTGGGTGGAAGGTGAGCACCGCGAGGCCAGCGTGCAGATGAAGGCCGAGCAGTTCTGCCTGGGCTGCCATGTCAAGGCCCAGGTGGGCGAGGTGCTGGGCACGGTGGCGGTGCGCAGCTACCTGCAGCGCAAGGAGGCGCTGTGGTGGCAGGAGGTGCGCGTGACCGCTGGCGCGCTGAGCCTGAAGATCCTGGTCCACACCGTGCTGCTGTTCGGCTTGATGAAGGTGCGCATGGCGCCGCTGCTGACGCTGCGCGCCACCGTCAGCAGCCTGGCGCGCGGGGTGATGGACCTGTCGCCGCGGGCTGCGGTGAACAGCGGCGATGAATTCGGCGAGCTGGCGCGCGACCTCAACCACTTCCTCGACCGCATCACCCAGGTGGTGAGCGACCTGGACCGCATCCTGGCCGAGGTGCTGGTGGTGGGCGAGCGCCTGGGCGCGCTGAACCGCCACCTGGAGCGCCAGCTGGAGGGCCTGCGTGACGGCTCGATGCGGGCCATCGGCGAAGGCGCGCAGCGCGGGCTGGACACCCAGCTGGTGGCCGCGCGTGAATCGGGTGCGTTCGGCGCGCTGGTGCAGACGCTGGACGCCCTGGCGACCAACGGCGCGATGTTCGGCCACGCCGGCCCGGCGCTGCGCGAGCAGCTGGAGCGGCTGCGCGACAGTTTCGGCGCGGTGTCGGGCGCGCTGCGGTCGATGGCGCCGCCGGTGATGGGCAGCGAGGCCCAGGCTGCCGAGTACAAGGCCTTTGCCCAGAGCCTGCGCGAGATGGCGCTGCTGTAAGCGACGATGCAGAAAGTGGCCGAAAGCGGCCAGCAGGTGCTGCAGCGGCTGGCCGCAGCCAAGACCTGAGCGGTTCAGCGCACCCGCCCCGGGCTGGCACCGGCTGGCGTGCGCCGGGCACCGCGAGAGCCGGCACCGGGCTGGCACCCGTCTTGCTGTACCTGCTGCGGGCTGCGCTCTTGCGGGCGCCACCACCGCGCCCGCCCAGCGCCGTGAAGCACGGAGCCATCGATGAAACGCCGCCATGTCCTTGCCGCAGGGGCCTCCCTGCTGTCCGCACCCGCCTTTGTGGGCGCCCAATCAGGCTGGCCCGCGCGCGGGCCGATCCGGCTGGTGGCGCAATTCCCGCCCGGCGGCCTGGTCGACGTGGTCTCGCGCCTGATGGCGCCACACCTGAGCCAGGCGCTGGGCCAGTCGGTGGTGGTGGAGAACCGCGCCGGCGCCGGTGGCCTGATCGGCACCGACCATGTGTCCAAGCAGGCTGCCGACGGCTACACCCTGCTGGTCAGCCATGCCGCAGTGCATGTGTACGCCACCGCCACCCGCCGCACCATGCCGTTCGACGCGGTGGCTGATTTCACCCACATCGGCTTGCTGGTGGAAGCGCCGATGGTGCTGGTGGTGCGCGCGCAGTCGCCGTTCCAGACGCTGGCGCAGTATGTGGACGCGGCGCGGACCAAGCCGGTGCGCTACGGCACGTCGGGCGTCGGCTCGGCCAACCACCTGTATGGCGAGCTGCTGAAGATCGAGGGCAAGGCGCCCAACCACGACCATGTGCCCTACCAGGGCAGCGCCCCGGCGATGCAAGACCTGCTGGCCGGCAACATCGAAAGCGTGTTCGACCCCATCACCACCAACGTGGCCACGCTCAAGGCCGGTTCGCTGCGGGCCCTGGCCGTCAGCACGCCGAAGCGCCTGCCCGCACTGCCCAACATCCCCACCTTTGCCGAACTGGGCTATGCCAAGTTCACCGGCTCGCAGTGGCTGGGCTTGTCGGCGCCCAAGGGCCTGGCCGCGCCGATTGCGCAACGGCTGGCGGCGCTGATTCCCGAGATCCTGGCCAAGCCCGACGTGGCGGCGCGGCTGGAAGACCTGCAAACCCTGCCCCGCCAGCCGCAGCTGATCGGCGATGATTTCGTCAAGTTGGTGCGCAGCCAGATCGATGAATGGCGCACCGTGGCCCGTGCCTCCAATGTTGAAGTGATCGCCTGATGACCGCACCCACCACCGCCGCTGCTGCCCCGACCACACCCGCTGCGGTGGTGGATGAATTCTTGCGGCTGATCATGCTGCCCGACCCGGTGGCTGCGCGTCGCTACACCGCGCCGGGCCTGGCCATCCGCTTCACCGGCGGCCGGGCCATGGCCGACCCGACCGAGTGCACCGCTTTCAACAAAAGCCGCTACGCCTGGGTGAAAAAGCGCATCGAGCGCACCGAGACGGTGGCGGCCATCCTGGTGCATGCCACCCACGCTGGTGCATCTGCACCTGGCGCGTCGGCACCATCGGCCGCACCTGCCGCACCTGCCGCACCTGCCGACCCGCAAGAGGTGGTGGTCTACAGCCTGGGCACGCTGTACGGTGAATGGCCCGACGGCACGCCCTTCGAGGGCAACCGCTATGTGGACCGTTATGTGGTGCGTGGTGGCCTGATCACCCACATGGATGTCTGGAACGACAGTGCCGAGTGGCTGCTGTTGCGGCAGCCCTTGCGTGTGGGTCTGGCCAGCTTGTAAGGCCGTGCCCGCGCTCTACACCGGGCCGCTGCCCTGCCACAGCCGTTTCGACTACCTGCCCATCACCCGGCGCCCGCACTCCCGCTGGCGGGGCGGCGCCGGGCTGGCGGTGTACCTGGGCTTCAACATCGAGCATTTCGCCTTCGGTGAAGGCATGGGCGCGGCCATCGGGCCGGCCAGCCCGCAGCCCGACGTGCTGAACCACAGCTGGCGCGAGTACGGCAACCGGGTGGGCGCCTGGCGCTGCCTGGAGCTGTTCGATCAGCTCGGCATGCCAGCGGCCGCGCTGATCAACACCGCGCTGTACAGCCACTGCCCTGAATTGGTGGCCGCCTGCGTGGCCCGGGGCGACGAGCTGGTGGGCCACGGCCACAGCAATGCCGAGCGCCAGGGCGTGCTGACCGAAGCCGACGAGCAGCACCTGCTGCTGCACTGCCGCCAGCTGATGCAGCAGCACAGCGGCCAGACACCCGCCGGCTGGCTGTCTCCCTGGATTTCCGAGAGCCTGCGCACACCCGACCTGCTGGCCGAAACCGGCTACAGCTACACGCTGAACTGGTGCCACGACGACCAGCCGCTGCCGATGCACACCCGCACCGCCACCCACAGCGGCCAGGCGCTGTGGGCCATGCCCTACCCGCAGGAGCTGAACGACATCCCGATGGTGATTGCCCGCCAGATGGATGGCAAAGACTTTGCCCAGCTGATCATCGACAACCTGGCCGAGATGCTGGACCAGACCTGCGCGCCCGGTGCGCCGGCGCTGGTGATGGGCATTGCGCTGCACCCCTACATCGTCGGCCAGCCCTACCGCCTGCGCCACCTGCGCCGGGCGCTGCAGGCGGTGGCAGCAGCGCGTGATGCCGGGCAGGTGTGGATGGCCACGCCGGGCGCGATCTGCCGGCATGCGGTGCAGGTCTCGGGCCTGGAGTCCGCCGCATAGGCCGCAGAGGCCGCACCCGCCACACCGGCACCGGCCACAGCGGCCACCCCCACCGCACCCGCCACAGCACCCAACCGCTGGCCACCACACCCACCGGCTGCAGGCTGCGGGCGCTTGTCCTACCCACGGCCAAGCGGGGAACCGACGCCACAGCCGGGTGCCGTGCGTTGCAATCGAAGCGCGAATTTTCACGCACTGTCCCGCAGACCCACCACGGCGCACCCCATGTCAGTCACCCCCTTGCCCACCAGCCTGAACAGCCCCAACAGCCCGAGCAGCACCGGCACCGGCGCGGCGGCCAACTCACCCAGCGCCACCATCTACACCCAACGCACCACCGTGCCCGACCTGCCGGTGTCGCAGACCTTCGACATCGACTGCACGTTGCAGTACGAGGTGCGGGGGCCCGCCGACTTCCTGTTCCAGATCCATGCGCAGCACGGCATGGACCAGGTGGTGCTCAGTGAATCGCTGGTGATCACGCCCGACCTGCCACGCCATGTGTACGCCGACCCCCACATCGGCCACCGCTTCCTGCGGCTGCATGCCGATGCCGGCCCGGTGACGCTGCGCTACCAGGCGCGTGTGCAGCGCACCGTGCAACCGCTGGACCCGCAGGCCCAAGAACTGCCGATCGCCGCCTTGCCCGACGATCTGCTGCACAACCTGAACCCGACCCGCTATTGCGAATCCGACCAGCTCAGCCAGGTCACACAGCAGATGTTCGGCCAGTTGCCGCAGGGCCTGTGCCGGGTGCAGGCCGTGGTCGAGTGGATCCACCAGAACATCCACTACCAGGTCGGCACGTCGAATGCGCTGACCACCGCACGCGACGCGTTCAACAACCGCGCCGGCGTGTGCCGCGACTTCGCCCACCTGGGCGTGACCTTCTGCCGCGCGCTCAACATTCCGGCGCGGCTGGTGGTGGGCTATGCCAGCTTCGACGAACCGCCACCCGATTTCCACGCCGTGTTCGAGGCCTATCTGGGCGGGCGCTGGGTGATGTTCGACGCCACCCACATGTCGCCCATCGACGATGTGGTGCGGGTGGCCACCGGCCGCGACGCCAAGGACGTGGCCTTTGCCACCATCTACGGGCCGGCGACGATGTTGTCGATGGCGCCGCGGGTCACCAAGGTGGGGTGTGCCGGCCCAGCACGTCCAGCGCCTGGCGCTGGCACAGCACGCCGTTGATGCGCTGGCGGCTGGCGCGCGACACCACCAGGCGGAGGGCAAGGCGCCAGGCGCGACCTGGCGCCTTGCGGAGCAACAAATGCACGCACCCCCGTGCCCCGGTTTGACAACGTGGGCGAAGATCGATCGCTGCAGTGTTGGACGCTATCATCATCGATATGGAAACCGTCACCATTTCACCCAAATTCCAGATCGTCATTCCGCTGGCGGTGCGTCAGCGCCTGAAATTGCTGCCGGGTGCCAAGCTGATGGTGGTCGAGTTCAATGGTGGCCTGCGGCTGATGCCGCTACAGCCGGCTGCCAGCCTGCGCGGCATTGCACGCGGCATCGATCCCAGCGTGCCACGCGACCCCGACCGCGCGCTGTGAGCACACCCAAGCCAACGGCGCGTGCTGGCCGTCAGGCACCGGCCGCTGCACCGGCAGCGGTGCGCAGGGTGCTGGATTCGTCGTGCTGGCTGGAATTCTTCGCTGACACGCCACGTGCCGACCAGTTCGCCAGCGTGATCGACGACACGGCGCAGCTGGTGGTGCCGGTCATCACGTTGTACGAGGTGACCAAGAAGCTGGCCCGAGAGGCGGGCGACGAAGTGGCCACGGCGGCCCTGTCGCTGATGCAGCGCGGCGAGGTGGTTGCGGTCGATCTGCCACTCGCGCTGGACGCGGCCCTCAATGGCCTGCCGCTGGCTGACAGTCTGATCTACGCCACGGCACGCCGGCATGGCGCCGAGCTGTGGACACAGGACAGCCACTTCGACGGGCTGCCCGGCGTGCGCTACTTCGCCAAGCCTTGAGCCGGGGCTCAGCTGCCCGACGTGTCCAGCACCAGCTTGCCGCTGGCCACATCGGCCAGCTTCTGTGGCAGCAGCACCTCGATGCGGCCATGGCTGCCGCCCAGCACGCCCAGCGCCTGCAGCTGGCGCAGCACGCCGTTGATGCGCTGGCGGCTGGCGCACAGCAGCGCGGCCAGGTCGCCCTGGGTCAGCGACAGCTCGATCAGGCGTGCCTGGGTCGGCACCACGCCCATCACCGGCGGCCGGCCGAACTGCTTGAGCAGGCGCCGCAGCTTGATGGCCACACGCTGGCTCAGCGGCAGGGTCTGCAGCTCTTCGAGGCGGCGGAACATGTGGCGCAAGCGCCGGCAATCCAGCTGCAGCAAGGCATGGCGCAGCTCGGTCTGGCTGTTCAGCAAGTGCTGCAGGCTGGCCAGCGGCACCATCAGCACGGTGCTGTGCACCTGGGCCACGATGTCCAGATCGACCGGGCTGTGGTCGATCAGCGCGATGTCGCCATACCAGTCGCCGGGGCCCAGCAGCTCCATGGTGAAGGCGCGGCCGTCGCGCCAGCTGGTCGCCAGGCCCAGCGCGCCGCTGGCCACGCCCACCCAATCGGTGGCCACACCACCGCGCTCGACCAGCCGCGCGCCCCGCTTGACGTGCTGCACCCGGGCCTCGCCCAGGATGGCGCCGCGCAAGTTGGCCGACAGGCCGGCAAACCAGGCGCCGGACTCGATGCGCTGGCTCTCCACCGGGCGCAAGCCCGGCAGCACCGGCGGCCGGGCCTGCGCCGGCGCGGCCGGCAGCGGCCGCGGCGCGCTGGCGTGCGGATGCAGGCTGCGCTGGGTGGCGGCGAACGGCATCATGGCTCCACGCGGATGTTCAGGTCCGCTGACAGCTTCTTCCATTTGGCGATCTCCTGGCGGTAGAAGGCCGCAAAGGCCTCCTGGGTCATGACCTGGTAGACACCGCCGGCATTCGCCAGGATGTTGGTCAGCTCAGGCGTCTTCATCGCGGCCAGCAGCACCGCATGCATCTTGGCCACCAGCGGCGCCGGCGTGCCGGTCGGGAAGAAGAAGCCGCTGAAGGACGGCAGTGACAGCTCCGGGAAGCCGGCTTCGGCCATGGTCGGCACGTTGGGGTACCGGGGCAGGCGCTGCGGGCCGTACACCGCCAACGGCACCAGCCGGCCGCTGCTGACGAGCGGGTCGATCTCGCTGAAGAACGCGGCAGTGAACTCGACCTGACCGGCCGCCGCATCCTGTGCCGCCAGCGCCGCCGCCTTGTAGGGCACATTCAGCAGCTTGACCTTCGCCGACCGCGCCAGGCTGTCGCAGGCGAAGTGCGCCACCGAGGCATTGCCGCCAGTGCCGCAGGTGCGCTCGGCCGCCGAGGCCTTGGCCACGGCCTCGGCGATGGTCTTGGCGCCGACATGGGCGCCGGCCACCAGCGTGGGAAAGCCCATCGTGCCCAGCGCGATCGGGAGGAAGTCCTTCAGCGGGTCGTAGCGCACCTTGCCGCCGGCACTCGGGAACAGCACCAGAGGGACCATGCCACCGTAGTACATGGTGTAGCCGTCGGGTGCGGCCTGGGTCAGCGCCTCGGCCGAGATCGAGCCCGACGCGCCGCTGCGGTTCTCGATGACGAAGGTGGCCTTCATTGCCGGGCCCATGACATTGGTGTAGCGGCGGGCCCAGATGTCGTTGATGCCGCCGGCCGGGCCGTCGACGATCAGCTTGATCGGCTTGCTGGGGTAGTCGGCCTGGGCCTGCACGGCGCCGGCCAGGGTGGCAAACGCACCGGCAACAACCAGCGACAGGAGGGTGAGACGTCGGTTCATGCTGATCCTGGTGGACAAGGGAAAAAAGGGGTGGCCGATGCTCAGGCCACTTCGAACAGGCCGGCGGCACCCTGGCCGCCGCCGATGCACATGGTGACCACCACGTACTTGGCGCCGCGGCGCTTGCCTTCGATCAGCGCATGGCCGGTCAGGCGCGCACCGCTCACGCCATAGGGGTGGCCCACGGCGATGGCGCCGCCGTTGACATTGAGCAGTTCATCGGGGATGCCCAGCTTGTCGCGGCAATACAGCACCTGGCAGGCAAAGGCCTCGTTCAGCTCCCACAGGCCGATGTCGCTGACCTGGAGCCCGGCGCGCTGCAACAGGCGCGGCACTGCAAACACCGGGCCGATGCCCATCTCGTCGGGCTCGCAGCCGGCGATGGCAAAACCGCGGAAGATGCCCAGCGGCTGCAGGCCCAGTTGCTCGGCCCGCTTGCCGTTCATCACCACACAGGCGCTGGCGCCGTCGGAAAACTGACTGGCATTGCCGGCGGTGACGATGCCGCCCGGCAGGGCCGAGCGCAGGCCGCTCACCGCCTCCAGCGTGGTGTCGCCGCGGATGCCTTCATCGCTGTCGATGGTGACTTCCTTGCGGGTGATGCGGCCGCTGGCCTTGTCGACCACGCCCATGATCGTGGTCATCGGCACGATCTCGTCTTTGAACTTGCCGGCCTGTTGCGCGGCAAACGCGCGCTGCTGGCTGCGCACGCCGTATTCATCCTGCGCCAGCTTCGGGATGTCGTAGCGCTTGATCACCTGCTCGGCGGTCTGCAGCATGTTCCAGTACAGCGCGGGCTTGTGCTCCATCAGCCATGGGTCCACCCGCATGTGCTTGTTGGCCTCGTTCTGCACGCAGCTGATCGATTCGACCCCGCCGGCCACGATGGCCGGGCAACCTTCGGTCATCACCCGCTGGGCCGCCAGCGCAATGGCCTGCAGGCCCGATGAACAGAAGCGGTTGATGGTCAGCCCGCCGGTGGTGACAGGCAGGCCGGCACGCAGCGCGATGGCCCGGGCGATGTTGCCGCCGGTGGTGCCTTCACCGAAGGTGCCGCCCATGATGACGTCTTCCACCTCGGCGGGGTCGATGCCGGCGCGGGCCACGGCATGCTGCACCGCATGGCCGCCCAGCGTGGCACCGTAGGTCATGTTGAAGGCGCCCTTCCAGCTCTTGGCCAGGCCGGTGCGTGCGGTCGAAACAATCACTGCGTCGATCATGACAACCCCCTGTCCGGCGGGGATGTCTGACGGCCTCCCAAGAGGGCGCGTGCCGGCTTGGTGCGCTGGAGCCGGCGCTCGGCCCGCCCGCTTCGATCCATGGTGTGGGTGTTCATCTCTGTCTCCATCAGTTGAAGGTCTTGCCTTCTTCGGCCAGACGAACCAGCAGCGGCGCCGGTTGCCACGATGCATCGGCCCCCGGCTCGGCGGCAAATCGGCGCAGCGCGCGCACCACATTCGGCAGGCCCGCAGTGTCGGCATACAGCATCGGGCCGCCGCGGTGCAGCGGGAAGCCGTAGCCATTGAGGTAGACGATGTCGAGGTCGCTGGCGCGGGCGGCGATGCCTTCTTCGAGGATACGCGCGCCTTCGTTGACCAGCGCATAGATGCAGCGCTCCACCACCTCGTCGTTGCTGATCTTGCGCGGCGTGATGTGGTTGGCGCTGCGGTAGTCATTGATCAGCTGCTCGGTCACCGCATCGGGGATCGGGTCGCGCTTGCCGGCTTCATAGCGGTACCAGCCCGAGCCGGTCTTCTGGCCGTAGCGGCCGGCCTCGCACAGCTTGTCGGCCACGTTGGGCTTCATCTCGACACCGGCCTCGGCGGCCTTGCGCTTGCGGGTGGCCCAGCCGATGTCCAGGCCGGCCAGGTCGCCCATGCGGAACGGGCCCATGGCCATGCCGTAGCCCTGCAGCGCGCCGTCGATCTGCTGCGGCAGGGCACCGGCGTTGATCAGGCCGGCAGCCGCCGCACAGTAGCGCGCCAGCATGCGGTTGCCGATGAAACCGTCACACACCCCCGAGACCACCGCGATCTTCTTGATCGTCTTGGCCACCGCCATGCTGGTGGCCAGCACGTCGGGCGCGGTCTTGGCGCCACGCACCACTTCCAGCAGGCGCATCACATTGGCAGGGCTGAAGAAGTGCAGGCCCACCACGTCTTGCGGGCGCTGGGTGAAGCCGGCGATGGTGTCGATGTTCAGGTAACTGGTATTGCTGGCCAGGATGGCGCCGGGCTTGCACACCTTGTCGAGCGTCTGAAACACGGTTTTCTTGACGTCCATGTTCTCGAACACCGCCTCGATCACCAGGTCGACATCGGCAAAGGCGTCGTAACTGAGCGTGCCGGTGACGGCGGCCATGCGCTGCTCGACCTGCTCGGGCTTCAACTTGCCCTTCTTCATGGTGTTGTCGTAGTTGCGGCGGATGGTGGCCAGGCCCTTGTCCAGCGCCTCCTGCTTCATCTCCAGCAGCACCACCGGGATGCCGGCGTTCAGGAAGTTCATCGTGATGCCACCGCCCATGGTGCCGGCACCGATCACGCCCACCGTCTTGATCGGGCGCAGCGCAGTGTCGGCGGGCAGGTTGGGGATCTTGGCGGCAGCGCGCTCGGCCATGAACACATGGCGCAGCGCCTTGCTCTCGGGGCTGGCCATCAGCGAGATGAAACCCTCACGTTCAGCGGCCACACCCTGCTCGAAGGTCTTGCCATAGCTGGCGGCCACGGCCTCCAGGCACTTCATCGGCGCGGGGAAGTGCTTGCCCATCGCGCCCACGGTGTTGCGGGCGAATTGCAGGAAAGCCTCGCCCTGCGGGTCTTTCACCTTGCGGTCGCGGGCGCGCACCGCCGGCAGCTTCTTCTCGATCACTTCTTCGGCAAAGGCAATCGCACCGGCCAGCAGGTCGCCGTCGATCACCTTGTCGACCAGCGGCGTGCCGGCGAACTTGGCCGCTGCCACCGGCGCGCCGCCGACGATCATGTTCAGCGCCGCCTCCAGGCCGATCAGGCGCGGCAGGCGCTGGGTGCCACCGGCACCGGGCAGCAGGCCGATCTTCACCTCGGGCAGGCCGAGCTGTGCGTCGGGCGCCGCCACGCGGAAGTGGCAGCCCATGGCCAGTTCCAGCCCGCCGCCCAGGCACTGGCCGGCAATGGCACCGACCACCGGCTTGGGGTTGTCTTCCAGCATCGAGATCACCACGCGCAGATTGGGCTCCATCGCGCCCTTGCTGCTGCCGAACTCGGTGACATCGGCGCCGGCCGAAAATGCGCGCGTCGTGCCGGTGAGCACGATGGCCTGCACCGCCGGGTTGGCATTGGCCACGTCCAGCGCGTCGGCAATGCCCAAGCGCAGGGCATGACCCAGGCTGTTGACCGGCGGCCGGTCCATCGTGAGCACGGCCACCGCGCCTTGCACGCGGACGCTGACAGTTTGGGTCATGGTGTCTCTCTTTCGTTGAGGTCAGTCTGGGAGTCCGCAACGTTGCCGGGGTTCAGTAACCCTGGTGTGTCGCGAAAGAATTTGCCTGGAAATGGCTGTCGCCCCACAACTCCTGCAGCACCCGGGCGCGCTTCATGAAGAAGCCGATCTCGAAGGCATCGGTCATGCCCATGCCGCCGTGCATCTGCACACTTTCTTGCACTGCGGTGGTGGCGGTGCGGCCGGCGCGGGCCTTGGCCACGGCCACGGCCGCCTTTGTGGATGTCGCGGCGGCGTGGATGTCGGCGTCCAGCGCCTGCTGGGCACCGATCAGCGCGGCGCGGCTGATCTCCAGGTCGGCATACAGCACTGCAGCACGGTGCTGCAGCGCCTGGAACTCGCCGATCAGCTTGCCGAACTGCTTGCGCTGCTTGATGTAGTCGATCGTGCGGGCAAACGCTTCATCGGCCAGGCCCAGCAGCTCGGCTGCGACGGCACAGCGGCCGGCGGCCAGCGTGGCGGCCAGCGTGGCCGCGCCGGTGTCGGGCGTGCCCAGCAGTGCATCGGCGCCCAGGCGCACGGCCTTGAACTGCACACGCGCGGCGTTGTGGGCGTCGACCATCACGGTGCGCTCCACGGCCACGCCTGGGGCCTTGGCATCGACCAGGAACAGGCCGGTTGCGGCCTCGCCGACGCGGGCGGCAACGATGAACAGGTCGGCCACATGGCCGTCGAGCACCAGGGTCTTGGCACCGTCGAGCAGCCAGCCGCTGCCGTCGGCACGCACGGTGGTGGCCAGGGTCTGCGGGCGGTGCTTGGCGGTTTCATCGACCGCCAGCGTGGCAATCGCCTGGGCAGCGGCCAGGCGCGGCAGCCAGGCCGCCTGCTGCGCCGCACTGCCAGCCAGGCGCAGGGCAGTGCACGCCACGATGCCCGAGGCCAGCAGCGGGCTGGCACACAGCTGGTGGCCGATCTGCGCCATCACCAGGCCGGCTTCCACATGGCCCAGGCCCAGGCCACCATGGGCCTCGGGCACCAGCACGCCGGTGTAGCCCATCTCGGCAAAGCGGGCCCACAGCGGGCGCGAGAAGCCGTCGACATCGGCGTTGTCGCGCAGCGCACGCAGGGCCGCCACGGGGCTCTGCTCGGACAGGAAGCTGCGCACGCTGTCGTGCAGCTGGATCTGGTCGTCGGTCAGGGTCAGCGCCATGGCATCAGGCGCCGGGCAATTCAAGAATGCGCTTGGCGATGACGTTGAGCTGCACCTCGCTGGTACCGCCCTCGATCGAGTTGGCCTTGCTGCGCAGCCAGGTGCGGGCGCGGTCGCCGTGGCGCGAGCGCTCGCTCTCCCACTCCAGCGCGTCACTGCCGAACACCGCCATCATCAGCTCCCAGCGCCGCTTGTTCAGCTCGGCGCCGTAGTACTTCAGCATCGACGGCAGGGCCGGGTGGGCATGCTGGCTTTGCGCGCCGCCGGCGGCCAGGTCACCGGCGCGCTCCATCATCAGGCGGAAGGCGGCTTCGTCCACCTCGAACTCGGCGATCTGGGCCCGCAGCAACGGGTCGGCCAGCCGGCCCTGGGCGTCCAGGCCGATGGCGGCGGCCGCCTGCAGCCCCAGCGGCTTGGTGGCCGCACGGTCGCCGATGCTGCCGATCATGGCGCGCTCATGGCCCAGCAGCACCTTGGCCACTTCCCAGCCGCGGTTCAGGCCGCCGACCAGGTTGCGTTTGTCGACCCGCACATTGTCGAAGAAGGTCTCGCAGAACGGGCTGGCGCCCGAGATCAAGGCGATCGGCTGGGTGCCCACGCCCGGGCTGGCCATGTCGAACAGCACGAAGCTGATGCCGTTGTGCTTGCTGGTGGTGTCGGTGCGCACCAGGCAGAAGATCCAGTCGGCCCGGTCGGCATCACTGGTCCAGATCTTCTGGCCGTTGACGATGAAGTGGTCGCCCTGGTCGTCGGCCTTGGTGGCCAGGCTGGCCAGGTCACTGCCGGCGTTCGGCTCGCTGTAGCCCTGGCACCAGCGGATCTCGCCGCGGGCAATCGGGGGCAGATGCTCCAGCTTCTGCGCCTCGGTGCCGAACTGCAGCAGCGCCGGGCCCAGCATCCAAATGCCGAAGCTGTTGAGCGGGCTGCGGCAGTGCAGTGCACGCAGTTCCTGCGCCAGCACCTTGGCCTGCGCGCTGCTGAGGCCCGCACCACCGTAAGCCCGAGGCCAGGTGGGCACGGTCCAGCCCTGCGCGGCCATGCGCTCCAGCCACAGCTTCTGGGCGGGTGTGCTGAAGCGGAACGTTCGCCCACCCCAGCACACCTCGTCTTCGCTGGTCATCGGTGCGCGCATCTCGGGCGGGCAATTGGCCAGCAGCCAGGCCCGTGTCTGTTCGCGGAAGGCGCTCAGCGCGATCGTCGGGTCACTTGCAGTCACTTCGGCCATGGGATCTCCGTGGGTTCGGCCCACCGCAGTGGACAGGGTTCTGCCGCTCCGGCAAGCGGCGGCGCAAGGGCATTGGCCGCCAATCGGCTGCGGCCTGACGGTCGGGGACGGACGGTTGGTTGCGCACGGGCCCGGCGCCCTGGATGGATGGCGGTCATGGCGGTTCCAGGGCGGGCTGCGGCAGATGCGCAAGGCTAGCAGAGTAGCGACCCTGGCTGCAAACCCTGTTTTCTAAAAAAGCGTTTTCAAACCTGGCTCCCATGCATTTACTAGGGAAAACGACAACATACCTGGGCTTCTATTCTTTGCAAGATGCGGCTGCCGACAGGCTCAGAGAAGCACCGGCCAACAGGAGACACGCCATGTCCATGCCGCATTCTCGAACGCAGGCGCAGCACCTTCAGGCGCCGGCATCCGGCTGCCGCCAGCACCACGGGAGCACCGCCTGATGGGTGCCTACATCCTGCGCCGACTGCTGGCGCTGGTGCCGACGCTGATCATCGCCAGCCTGATCGTCTTCATCACGATCCGGATGATTCCGGGCGACGTGATCGACATGATGCTCAGCCAGAACGACATCGGCGCCGACAAGCTCAGCCGCGACCAGCTGGTGGCCGCGCTGGGGCTGGACAAGCCGATGTTCGAGCAGTACCTGCTGTGGGTCTGGGCGATCCTGCACGGTGACCTGGGCAACTCGCTGTGGCACTCCACGCCAGTGCTGCAGGAAGTGCTCAACCGCATGCCCATCACCTTCGAGCTGGGTCTGATGGCGCTGATCATCGGCTTGCTGATCGCGCTGCCGATCGGCGTCTATTCGGCGATGCGCCAGGACACCAAGAGCGACTTGCTGTTCCGGTCGTTCTCGATCCTGCTGCTGGCCGTGCCCAGCTTCTGGCTGGGCACCATGGTGGTGGTGTTCCCGTCGATCTGGTGGGGCTGGTCGCCGGAAGTGAACTACGTCAAGTTCAGCGACGACCCCTGGCAGAACATCAAGCAGATGCTGGTGCCGGCGCTGGTGCTGGGCACCTCGCTGTCGGCCATCACCATGCGCATGACCCGCACGATGATGCTCGA
>JBBRJU010000011.1:0-14929 GCA_038218895.1 Burkholderiales bacterium | reverse complement strand
GGGCAGGCCTTGCCGCCGAACAGCAGGCTGGTGGTGTCGCTCTTCGGGTCGCAGCCGATCAGCAGCACCTTCTTGCCCTGCTGGGCCATCATGTAGCTGAGGTTGGCCAGCGTGAAGCTCTTGCCGATGCCGCCCTTGCCGTAGATGGCGATGATCTGGGTTTCCTTGGTCACCGGGCCGGTGGACGGCGCGTCGGGCTCGATGGCGGCTTCGGCACGCAACTGGAGGTCACGCATGATCTGGATCGAGGCCGTGGCAGGAATTCCGCTGTGTTGCGTCATGGTCAGTGTGTCCAATCGAGAACCATCTTGAGACAGGCCACATCGCCAAAGGCGGTGCGGTAGGCGGTGTCGGCCTGTGCGAAGGGCGCGTGGTGGGTGATGAGCCCGTCCAGCGTCAGCAGGCCGTTGGCGATCAGCGCCTGGACGGCCAGCAGGTCGGGCCGCTGCCATTCGGCGGCGGCCCGCAACCGGGCTTCACGCATGAAGGCCGGTGCAAAGTTGAACTGCAGCGGCTGGCTGTAGAAGCCGGCCAGGATCACCTCGCCACCGGGTGCCAGGCGGGCGATCAAGGTGTCGAGCAGGCCTGCATCGCCGCTGACATCGCAGATCACGTCGTAGTTGCGGCGGGCGTCGGCATCCGGGTGCAGCACGGTGTAACCCTGGGCGCCCAGGGCCCGCACCGGGTTGGTCTCCCAGACCACGGTGTCGGTGAAGCCGGCGGCCACGTTCAGGCGGGCCAGCAGCCGGCCCAGCACACCGTGGCCGACGATCAGCTGCGGTGCCTTGGGATGCTCGGTGCGGCCACCGTCGGACACCGCGTGGTAGGCGGTGGCGGCCAGCGCCAGCAGCACGGCCTGTTCACCCAGCGCCTCGTCGATGGCGATCACGCGCCGGCCCGGCACCACCAGCCGCGAGGCGGAGCCGCCGAACAGCCCGCGCACCGGCTCGCCGTCGAGCGGGCCGAAGCAGTTGGCACCGGGGACGAAGACTTGTTGCCCCACTCGCAGGCCGCTGGCTTCACCTGCTTCCACCACCGTGCCCACTGATTCATAGCCCGGCACCAGCGGGTAGCCCATGCCGGGAAAGCTGGGCATAGCGCCAGTGAACAGCAGGCGCTCGGTGCCGGTGGAAATGCCGCTCCAGCGCACATCGACGACCACGTCTTCTGCCGTGGGCTCTGTCAGCTGCAGTTCAGCCAGGCGGATGCGGTCAGGGCGGGCCAGCAGCACGGCGGTGGTGTTCATGCCAGTGTGGCGCTGCGGGCGCTGTGGAAGGGGTGGAGGGTGGTCGACATGCGGGCGGGAAATCGGTCAGGTGTCACTTTACGCTGACTTGAAAAAGTGTCAAGCAAACTTGACATCGGGTAATCACCGGCTTGTGGCGTCACCGTGCCAGCCTCGCGCAGACGCTCAGTGGCCCACTGGCCGCGCCAGCAGCACCTGGGTCTGCAGTGGCATGGCGTTGTGCAGCTGGCGCGGCGCACTGAAGCCGGCGGCCTGCAGCATGGCGCCCAGCTGGGCCAGGGTGCGGGGACGCCCGCTGCCCATGGCCCACAGGTACAGGCCGAAGTAGGCGTCGCCCATGGCCTGTGCACCGGCGGTGCCGGCCATCGGCTCGGCCAGCAGCAGCACGCCGTGCGCGGGCAGGGCGCGGCGGGCGGCGTGCAGCAGGGCCATCACGCGGTGGTCGTCGTGGTCGTGCACCACCCGCACCAGGCTGATCACGTCGGCACCGGTGGGCAGGGCATCGGCGGTGAAGTCGCCACCCACTGCGGTGGCGCGTGCGCCCAGGCCCAGTGCGTCCAGCCTGCTGCGCGCCCGGTGCGCTACCTCGGGCAGGTCGAAGACCACCAGCTGCATGTGCGGCCAGCGTTGGGCCACGGCGGCGGCAAACACGCCTTCGCCACCGCCCACGTCCATCAGGCACTGGTGGCGCCGCAGCGGATAGGCATCCAGGATCTCGTCGGCCACCAGGGGCTGGGACGCTGCCATCAGCGCCGAATAGTCGGCCACCTGCTCACGCGCCAGCGTGTGCGGCTGCGGGCTGCGGGCATAAGCCCAGTAGCGCGCCAGCGCACCCTGGCCGGGGGTGGCGCGCAGCATGGCCAGCGGATCGGCCAGGTCGGCATACAGCAGCACATGGTGTTCGACCATGGCGGCGATGGCTGCATTGCCCACCATCGGTGCGCCCAGCGGCCCCAGGCTGTAGACCACCGGCTGGCCGCGCCGCTGGCGGCGGGCCAGCAGCCGCAGTGCCACGGCGGCATCGAGCAGGCGGCGGCAGCCTTCGGGTGGCAGCTGCAGTGCGGGCGCCAGGGTGTCGATGCTGGCAGCACCCTGGGCCAGGCGGTCGAACAGCTTCAGCTGCACACAGGCCAGCAGCACCTGGGTGTAGCTGAAGCCGGCCACCAGGTCGAACAACTGGCTGGCACGGCGCCGTGCGATCGGCCGGGTGAGCGGAAAGCGTGCTGCCCAGCGGCGGAACGCCGGGCTGGCCACCTGCTGGTCTGCCCAGCGCTGCAGCGCATCACGCCAGCGCGCCAGCAGGCCTGGTGGCGGGGCGTCCAGTTCGGCGCTGTCTGACATCGCGGACAGTGCGGACACTGCGGACACTGCGGGTGTCGCGGGCAAGGTGGGCAGGGCGGCCATCGGCGGCGCCACGTGGCGGTCGGACCTCAGGCCACTGCCCTGGCATGGCGCTGGGCGAGCTCGTCACACAGGGCGGCTGGCACCAGGCGTTCAGATTCGGCCCGCACCAGGGCGCGCAAGCGTGCTGCGCCGCGGCAGTCGGGCACGGCGGCGGCGGCGTGTTCCACCAGTTGCTGGAAGTGCGCCACGGCGCCCAGCAGGCCATGGGCGGCGGCCATGCTGGGCCGGCCCAGGGCCTGGTCACGACCCACCGGCTTGCCCAGCTGCACGGGGTCGGCGGCCACGTCGCGGATGTCGTCGGCCACCTGGTAGGCCTCACCCAGCCACTCGCCCAAGGCACGCCACGGTGCGGGCGCACCGCCGGCGGCTTCGGCCCCGGCCATGGTGGCGGCAGCAAACAGCGCGCCGGTCTTGGCGCGCTGGTAGTCGCGCAGCGACACCTGCGGCTCGCATTCCCAGGCCTGGCCGGCCACGATGCCATGCGGCTGGCCCACGCCCCGCGCCACCAGGCCGATCAGCCCGGCCAGGCGCTGCGGGTGCCGCGCCGGCGCTGCCGCCAGCACCTGGAAGGCCAGCACGATCAGCGCATCGCCGGCCAGCACCGCCAGCCGCTCGCCGTAGGCGCTGTGCACCGACGGCACACCGCGGCGCATCGGCGAATCGTCGAAGCAGGGCAGATCGTCATGCACCAGCGAGGCGCAGTGCAGCAGTTCCAGCGCCACGGCGGTGGCATTGGTCAGCGCCGGGTCGTCGTCGCCGCAGGCCAGGGCCACGGCCACGCACAGCCGCGGCCGCACCCGGGCGCCGCCCGGGAACACCGCATGGCGCACCGCTGCTGCCAGACGCGGCGGGCCGCTGGGCAATTCGGTGCCGGAAATTGCGGCTGACAGCGCCTGCTCGATGCGTTGCATGGGATCCATGGGTCCTCCGGCGAATGCCGGGCAAACCCCAGGCGCAAAGCCTGTTGTCACCGCAGCATTACATTATGATGTGTCATGCAGGATAGACACATGGGCACAAAGCGTCAACTCTGGTTGTCACTCCACCACACACCGGCCGGCCGAGGGCCATGCTGCCGGTCGTGGTGATCGGCGCCGGCATCGGCGGCCTGGCCACTGCGGTGGCCTTGGCCGCCCAGGGCCAGGCGGTGCGGGTCATCGAGCGCGACCCTGTTCCCGGGGGCAAGCTGCGGCCGGTGCACATCGACGGCCATGCGCTGGACGCCGGCCCCACGGTGATGACCATGCGTGATGTGTTCGACGGCCTGTTCGCGCTGGCCGGTGAGCGGCTGGACGACCACCTGCGCCTGACCCCGCTGCGCACGCTGGCCCGCCACACCTGGCCCGATGGCAGCTGCTTCGACCTGCACGCCGACCGCGCTGCCACGCTGGACGCCATCGGCCGGCTCTCCGGCGCGGCGGCGGCGCGGCAGTACGCGGCCTTCTGCACCCGGTCGCAGTCCATTTACGACACGCTGAACGGCCCCTACCTGCGCCGCAGCCGGCCGAATCCGGTGTCGCTGGCCTGGCGCTGTGCGCAGGGCGGCCTGGCGCAATGGCTGGCGCTGGCGCGCATCTCGCCGTTCCAGACCCTGTGGCGCGAGCTGGGCCGCCAGTTCACCGATCCCCGGCTGCGCCAGCTGTTTGCGCGCTATGCCACCTATGGCGGTTCGTCGCCGCTGGCCGCGCCGGCCACGCTGATGCTGATCGCCCATGTGGAGCAGGCCGGTGTCTGGAGCGTGGATGGCGGCATGCACCAACTGGCCCAGGCCCTGGCGCGGCTGGCGCAGCGCCTGGGTGTGACCATCAGCTGCGGGCAAGCCGTCGCGCGGGTGCTGCTGCACCAGGGGCGCGCGGCCGGTGTGCAGCTGGCGGGCCCGGACGGCCAGCCCGGCGAGACCGTGGCCGCTTCCAGCGTGGTGTTCAACGGTGATGCTGCGGCCCTGGGTGCCGGCCTGCTGGGCGATGGCCTGCGCCGTGCCGTGCCGCTGCGGCCACCGGCCAGCCGGTCGCTGTCGGCGCTGACCTGGAACCTGCGCACACCGGCGCGCGGCTTTCCGCTGTTGCGTCACACGGTGTTCTTCTCGGCCGACTACCCGCGTGAATTCCAGGAGCTGTTCGCCCGTGGCGTGCTGCCCACCGAGCCCACCGTCTACATCTGCGCCCAAGACCGCGCCGACCAGCCCCTGCCCGCTGACAGCCCGGCCGAACGCCTGCTGTGCCTGGTGAACGCGCCGGCGCGTGGCGACAGCGGTGCGCCCACCGATGAGGAGATCGCCGCATGCGAGCAACGCACCTTCGCGCACCTGGCCAGGCTGGGCCTGCAGCTGCAGCCCGACAGCCCGGGCCGGCTGCGGCACAGCCCGGCGCACTGGGCGCAGCGATTCCCTGCGACCGGCGGGGCGCTGTATGGCCAGGCCACCCACGGCTGGCAGGCGTCGTTCAGCCGGCCGTCGGCGGCCACGGCGGTGCCGGGGCTCTATTTGGCGGGGGGCAGCACCCATCCGGGTGCGGGGGTGCCGATGGCGGCGCTGTCGGGGCTGCAGGCGGCGCGGCAGGTGCTGGCCGAGCGCCCTGGCCAGATTTCGACCGCGCCGTGGCGCCCGGCGGTTATGCCTGGTGGTACCTCGACGCGCTGAGCGACGACGGCCGCCACGGCCTGGTGGTGATCGCCTTCATCGGCAGCGTGTTCTCACCGTATTACGTCCGAGCCCGGGCGCGCCATGGTGGCCTGGCGGATGCGCAGCAGCATGTGGCCATCAACGTGGCGCTCTACACGCCGGGCGGCGGCGCCGGCGCGCGCTGGGCCATGACCGAGCGCAGCGCCGCAGCCCTGCAGCGCAGTGCCACGGTGCTGGCGATCGGGCCGAGCGCGCTGCGCTGGGACGGCAGTGCGCTCGACATCACGCTCAATGAATGGTGCGTGCCGCTGCCGCGCCGCCTGCGGGGCCGGCTGCGGCTGCACCCGCAGGCGCTCGGCGCGCCGGCGCCGCTGCAGCTCGACAGTGCCGGCCTGCACCACTGGTGGCCGATTGCGCCTTGCGCCCGCATCGAGGTCGACCTGGCCGAGCCCGGCTGGCGCTGGCAGGGCGCTGCCTACCTGGACAGCAACCGCGGCAGTGCGCCGCTGGAGCACAGTTTTGCCAGCTGGCAATGGGCCCGCGCCACGCTGGATGCCCAGCGCAGCGCCGTGGCCTATGACGCGGTGGAGCTCGGCGGTGGCAGCCGCCACATCGCCCTGCAGTTCGACACCCGGGGCAGCTGCCAGCCCGCAGTGGCGCCACCGATGCAGGAACTGCCGCCGACAGCGGTCTTCCGCGTGCCGCGCAGCCAGCGCAGCGATGCTGGCCAGCCGCCGCAGGTGCTGAGCACACTGGAAGACACGCCGTTCTACAACCGCAGCCTGGTGGCTGCGCACTGGGGTGGCCAGCCGGTGGTGGCCATGCATGAGAGCCTGCAGCTGGGCCGATTCACCCAGCCCATCGTGCAGGCGATGCTGCCGTTTCGCATGCCGCGGCGCGGCTGAGCGCTGCGCTCGCTCGCGCTCACGCGCAGGTCTTCGCGGAGATTTCCTGCGCGGTCACCAGCACCACCTCGCCATCGAGGATCGGCTGGGCGATGCCGAAGAACCTGGCCACGGTGGCCGAGTTGTTGTGCCTGTCCATCGCCGCCTGGTCGACAAAACGCTCGTGGGTGGTGAACACGGTCGGGTTCGCCGGGTCCTGCGACACGAAGAAGCTGATGGTGCCGGGCTCGTTGCGCTGCACGTTGTCGGCCACCGCCAGCAAGGCGTCGCGCAGCGTGGTTTCATGGCCGGCCTTGGCGCGGATGACAGCGGTGATGGTGTGCATGCGGCAATTCCTGGGGGCGGGGTGCTGGGTGTCAGTCTTCGGCTGCCTTGGTCTCGGCTTCGGCGGCCCGCCTGTCACGCCGCAGGGCATACAGCTGCCAGCCGCCCCACAGCAGCGGGGCGCCGAAGAACAGCAGCAGTTCCCATTCGATCATGGCCGTCGCGGGCAGCCTGTTGTGCGCTTGGGTGGCTGGCGGGGTGGCTGGCGGAGCGGCGGACGGGGTGGCGGGCCGGGTGGCGGGCTATTCGGCGCCGCCCGCCATGGCATTGCCATCCATGGCCCAGCCGCGGTCGCGCCGTTCCAGCCGGTCGAACAGCGCGACCACGGCGGCCAGGCGCTTGGGCACCGGCGGCATGAAGTGGCCGTCGTGCAGCGGGCCGGTCACCGCCTCGACCAGGTAGCGGGTCGCCGGCAGCGGCGGCTGCGGGCGCCAGCTGTCGTCGGGCATCAAGGTGAGCAGCGCACGCAGCAGGCTGGTGGCCTTGCGATGGCGGCTGACCACGGCGCGGCTGTCCACTGCATTCAGGCCCTGGCGTTCCACCTCCAGCCCGATCTGCGCATACAGGAAGCGCGCGGCGTTGATGCCCGGCCGGCAGCCCAGCGGCAGGGCGGCCACACCGGCGTCGACCCGGGTGTAGAGCGCATCGGCCTCGCGCAGCAGGCGCTTGACCACCGCACCCAGGGCCGGGCTGTGGCGTGGCGCGGCCAGCCAGGCATCGGGGCAGATGCCGGCTTCGCGCAGCCATTGGCGCGGCAGGTACAGCCGGCCCAGCTTGGCGTCTTCACCGACGTCGCGGGCGATGTTGGACAGCTGCATGGCCACGCCCAGGTCACAGGCGCGGGCCAGGCCGGGTGCGCTGCGCACGCCCATCAGCAGGGCCATCATCGCGCCCACGGTGCCGGCCACCCGGGCGGCATAGGCATGCAGCTCATGCAGCGTCTCGTAGCGGCGGCCGGCGGCGTCCCATTCGAAGCCTTCGATCAGCGTGTGCAGCAGCACTGCCGGGATGTTGAAGCGCCGCACCACCGCAGCCAGTGCGCGGTCGGCCGCCTCGGGGCCGGGGCGGCCGCCGTAGATGTCGTTCAGGCGCTGGCGCAACCGGCCCACGGCCAGGCTGGCGGCGAGGCACGCGTCGGCGTCATCGGCGGCGTGGGGTGCGCCGCCGCCGGTCTGGCCATCGACCTCGTCATCGGCCAGTCGGCAGAAGGCATACAACGCGCAGGCCGGGTCGCGCACGGCGGCCGGCAGCAGCTTGCTGGCCGCCAGGAAGGTGCGCGAGCCGTTGGCCAGCAAGATCTTGCAAGCCGCGAGATCGCGTGCCTCGTCGGCCTCAAGCCCGGGCTGCTGCTGAGACTTCATCGCCATGCGGTACCACCGTGTCAAGAATGCGGGCCGAGGACAGCACCCCGGGCAAGCCGGCGCCCGGGTGGGTGCCAGCACCCACCAGATAGAGCCGGGCGATGTCTTCGCTCTGGTTGTGCGGGCGGAACCAGGCGCTCTGCAGCAGCACCGGCTCCAGGCCGAAGGCCGCGCCGCGGAAGGACGACAGCCGATCCTGGAAATCCAGCGGCGTGATCATGTGCGAGCTGACCACCTCCTTCGACAGGCCGGGCAGCAGCGTGCTTTCCAGCCGGCGTTCGATCTTCTGGCGATAGGGTTCTGCTTCGGTCGTCCAGTCGGTGTCGCCCTGCAGATGCGGCACCGGCGACAGCACATAGAACGCGTCGCAGCCTGGCGGCGCCAGCGAGGCATCGGTGGCGGTGGGCCGGTGCAGGTAGAGGCTGAAATCGTCGGCCAGGTGCTTGCGGTCGAAGATGTCGGTCAGCAGTTCGCGGTAGCGCGGGCCCAGGGCGATGGTGTGGTGCGCCACGTCGTTGTACTGGCGCTTGGTGCCGAAGTACCAGACGAACAGGCTCATCGAATACTTCGCGCGTTCGATCTTGGCGTCGGTCCAGCGCTTGCGGTGCTCGGGCGCCACCAGCTTGCGGTAGGTGGTCGCTGAATCCGCATTCGACACCACCGCGTCCGCCGCCAGGCGTTCGCCATTGGCCAGTTGCACGCCGCAGGCCGTGCCGTCCTGCACCAGGATCTGCGCCACGCTGGTGTTGCAGCGCACCACGTTGCCCTGGCCCTCGATCAGGCCGACCAGGCCGTTGACCAAGGCGCCGGTGCCGCCAATGGCGAAGTGCACGCCGAAGCGCCGCTCCAGAAAGGCGATCAGGCAATACACCGAGGTGGTGGCAAACGGGTTGCCGCCCACCAGCAGCGACTGGAAGGTGAGCACCACCCGCAGCCGTGGGTCTTGCACATGCTTGCAGGCCAGCTGCCACACGGTGCGCCAGGCCTCCAGCCGCACCATCTCGGGCAGCACCTTGGCCATGTCGGTCCAATGGTTGAACGGCTTGTCGCCCAGCTTCTCGAAGCCGACCTTGTAAATCGCCTCGCTGGCCTTCAGGAAGTTCTCGTAGCCCTGTACGTCGCCGGGCGCAAAACGGCCGATCTCGGCGCGCATCTGGGCTGGGTCACCGGTGTAGTTGAACTCCTCGCCGCTGTCGAAGCGCACCCGGTAGAACGGGCTCACCGGCACGATCTTCACGTCGTCGGCCAGCCGCTTGCCGCACAGGGCCCACAGCTCTTCGAGCAGGAACGGGGCGGTGATCACCGTGGGGCCGGCGTCGAAGGTGAAGCCATCCTGCCGGTACACATAGGCGCGGCCTCCGGGCGCGTCGAGTTGCTCGAGCACGGTGACCCGCCAACCACGCGCGCCCAGCCGCACTGCGGCGGCCAGGCCGCCGAAGCCGCTGCCGATCACCACGGCGTGTGGCGGGGCCCGGCCGCGGCCTGTGCCGGCAGCGTTGGCGGAGTTGTTCAGGGCCTCGGAGGCCGCCAGTGCATGTGTCAACATTTGTGGATAGTATTTGTGTCTAGTTTGATTGACAATAGGGATGCCCTCCTTCCTTGCTGGCCTGTCTGTGCGGTGGTGATGCGGCAAGTTCCAGCTTTCCGGTGTGCCGCTGTCGGCAACGTCGATCAGGAAGTCTGGTGGCAGCGGCCCATGGAGAAGGCACACCGGCATGAGTCCACGCTCTCTCGACTTGGCGGATCTGGGCGCGTTGGCCGGGTTGGCGCCAGCACTGGCAAACACCTTCGCCTCGATCGCCAGCGACATCGCGCTGGTGATTGATTCCACCGGCGTGATCCGCAATGTGGCCCTGGGCGACGCCGCCATCGGCCGCCGCGCCGACCAATGGGTCGGCTGTCATTTCATCGACACCGTCACCGACGATACCCGCGGCAAGATCGAACTGCTGCTGCAGGATGTGCAGCGCACCGGCGTGTCACGCCGGCGCGAAGTCAACCTGCATGGGCTGGATGGCGCCACCATCCCGGTGGCATTTGCGGCCATTCGCCTGGGCGCCGATGGCCCGGTGCTGGCGCTGGGCCGCGATCTGCGTGCCATCGCGGCCATCCAGCAAACCTTTCTGGAAGCCCAGCAGACGCTGGAGCGTGACTACTGGCGCCAGCGCCAGACCGAGGCCCGCTACCGCCTGCTGTTCCAGGTGGCGACCGACGCGGTGCTGGTGGTCGACGCTGCCACGCTCACCATCATCGAAGCCAACCGCGCTGCGGCTGATCTGTTCGGCAGCGTGCCGGCGCAGATGGTGGGCCAGCATGCGGCGGCCGGCATCGACATTGCATCCCGCGCTGCGGTCGAGCAATTGCTCAGCACCACCCGGGCCGACGGCAAGCCGGCCGAGATCCGGGCGCGCTTGGGCGTGGCGGGCGTGTCAGGTGTGGCAGGCGTGTCGGGTGCGTCTGGCGTGTCGGGCAGCCTGCCGGGCCTGGCGCTGGTGGATGTGTCGGCCACGCCGTACCGCGCCACGGCCGACCACAGCAGCCAGTTGCTGCTGCTGGTGCGCCTGCGCAGTTCCGAGCGCCGCGGCAGCGATGCCGCCCGCCGCCTGGCCGAATTTGTCGAGCAGACACCAGACGCGGTCGTCATCACCGATGGCCAAGGCCGCCTGCAGAGCGCCAACCCGGCTTTCCTGGTGCTGTGCCCGGCCGGCGCCACCGACAGCCAGATCAAGGGCTGCACCCTGGGTGACCTGCTGGGGGATCCGGGCCACCGCCTGGCCGCCCTGGTGGCCGAGGTGCGGCGCAACGGCATCGCCACCCAGGTGCGGGCGCCGATTGGCGGGCTGCGCGGCATCCGGGCCGGCCGGCCCGAAGAAGTGGAAGTCTCGGCGACGCTGCTGGCCGAAGGCGACCAGGAATGCATCGGCTTCATCCTGCGCCGCCATGCGCCGCGCCATGACCTGCCGCTGCAGCCTGTGGATGGCCTGGCCGTGGCGATCGAGAACCTGGCGGCGCAACTGGGGCGGGTGTCCCTGCCCGAGTTGATGCAGGAAGCCACCCACCTGGCCGAGCGCCACCTGATCACCAGCGCGCTCGAACGCGCCCGCGGGCACGCGGCCACCGCTGCAGATTGCCTGGGCATCACGCCTGAAAGCCTGGCGCTGCGGCTGATGCGGCATGGCCTGGTCGCCGGCGGCGACCCGCCGCCGCTGCTGAACTGAGCGTCGCTGAACAGACACCAGCCGGCGCCTCAACGCAAGCCCGGGATTGCCGCCGCTGCGGTGATCGCGCGCTGGGGTAACCTCGGCACCGTGGACCACAGCCCCGCGTTCGGCCAAGCCGACCTCAGCAATTGCGAGCGCGAGCTCATCCACCTCGCCGGCTCGATCCAGCCGCATGGTGCGCTGCTGGTGCTGCGCGAGCGTGACAGTCTCGTGGTACAGGCCTCGGCCAATGTCGACCAGCTGCTCGGCCTGCCGGCCGAGCGCCTGCTGATGCGACCGCTGTCGGTGCTGGGCGGTGATCTGGAACCGCGGGTGCGCCAGCTGTCGGCGCTGCCTGATCTGGCCGAGCCGCAGCCGCTGCAGGTCCACACCCAGGTGGGCAGCGTGCCGCGTGACTGGTCGCTGGTGCTGCACCGGGTGCCTGGGCAGGGCGTGCTGGTGCTGGAGCTGGAAGCGCCTGGCGGCGGCGGCCCCGACGGTGCGCTGGCGGTCGAGCGGCCGTCGCTGATGGTGCAGCTGGCCGATGCGGTGCAGCACTTCGGCCAGGCGGCCAGCATCGGCGCGCTGTGCGACGGCATCGCCCGCTGCGTGCGTGACCTGACCGGCCACGACCGGGTGATGGTCTACAAGTTCGACCCCGACGGCCACGGCAAGATCATCGCCGAGGCCCGCCACCTGCGGCTGGAGACACTGCTGGGCCACCAGTACCCGTCCACCGACATTCCGCAGCGGGCGCGGGCGCTGTACCTGGCCAACCGCGTGCGGGTGCTGGTCGATGTGCACTACCAGCCGGTGCCGCTGGTGCCGGTGCAATTGCCGGCCGACCCGGCAGGCGGCCGCCCAGCGGCCGAAGAGCTGGACATGTCGATGTGTGCGCTGCGCAGCATGTCGCCGCTGCACCTGCAATATCTGAAGAACATGGGTGTCACCGGCACGCTGGTGGTGTCGCTGGTGCGCGAAGGCCGGCTCTGGGGCCTGATCGCCGCCCACCACGACAGCCCGCGCGCCATCAGCCCGGCGCTGCGCGCTGCCTGCGATCTGCTGGCCGAGGTGGCGGCCACCCGCATCGCCGCCATCGAGAACTACGCCCATGCCCAGGTCGCGATCCTGGTGCGCCGGCTGGAACAGCGGCTGGTCGAGGCCACGTCCACCGAGGGCGACTGGCGCCTGGCGCTGTTCCGCAACCCGCGCACCTTGCTGCAGCCGCTGGAAGCCACCGGCGCGGCGCTGTTCCACGACGGTGAATGGCTGACCACCGGCGAGGTGCCGTCCACGCCTGAGTTGCGCCAGCTGCTGCTGTGGGTCGATGCGCGCTATGCCGAGGCGCCGTTCGCCACCGCATCGGTGGGCAGAGACGACACCTTGCTGCAAGCGCTCACGCCGGTGGCCAGCGGCGTGCTGGCGGTCAAGCTGTCGAACCAGCGGCCCGACTACCTGATGTGGTTCCGCAAGGAACAGCTGCACACCGTCACCTGGGCCGGTGATCCGGCCAAGCCCACGGTGAACGACGACCCGCTGACGCTGTCACCGCGTCGGTCGTTTGCCGTCTGGAGCGAGATCGTGCGCGGCACCGCACTGCCCTGGAGCGCGGCCGAACTGGCGCTGGGCCGGGCCATTGGCGCGTCGCTGGTCGACATCATCGTCCAGGTCAATGCGGTGCGCCTGCTGGTGGCCGAGCACCAGCTGGCCGGCGTGCGCGCCACGGTGCAAAGCTCGCGCGAGCCGGTGGCCATTGCCGCTGGCAGCGGCCAGTTCCTGTTTGCAAACCCTGCGTTCACTGATTTGCTGGGCCGCGCGCCTGGCAGCCTGGCCACGCTGGACGCGCTGGCCGCCATCTTCACCGACCCGGCGCAACTGCAGGCCGGGCTGGAGTCGGTGCGCAACCTGCACCAGACCTGGCGCGGTGAGCTGTGCCTGCGCCGTGGTGCCCGTGACGTGGACGGCGACGTTGCCGGTGACGTGGATGGTGACGTGGGCGACGCCGTGGACGATGACGGCGAGGCTCTGCCGGTGGGCTTGCGCATCGAGCTGGTGCCCGGCCGCAGCGGCCAGGTGCTGGGCTACATCCTGGTGCTGAGCGACCTGCGCGACAGCCACCGCGCCGACGCCGCCCGCCGCCACCTGGAAGATGTCTTGCGCCAGGCCGGCCGCAGTGGCCGCAGCGACAGCGGGGCCGACCGCCCGGGCCACCCGGCCGACCAGGTGATCAGCGCCATCCTCACCAATGCCAGCCTGGCGGCGATGGACATCGCCGACAGCAGCGGCGGGCCGGGTGTGGCGCCGTTGCTCGAAGAGGTGGAAGCGTCGGCCCGCCGCGCGGCCGGGCTGTACGCCCGCATCCGCCAGCTCGGTTAGCGCGCGGTCAGCGCTCGGGGCCAGCCAGTTGATCGAACAGCCGCACATGTTGCGCGAACGCCCATTGCGACTCGGCCACCAGGGCCTGCATCGCCGCCTCATCCAGCGCCAGGCTCTCCAGCGCCAGCCGCAGGCCCTGGGCCAGGTGCGCCACCTGCGCCGGCGGGCCGAAGTCGAAGAAGCGGGTACCGGCATCGCCCTGCAGGCCATAGGCCCGCTGCGCCATCCGGCGCAGCGCCTGGCCGCCGGCCAGGTCGCCCAGGTAGCGCACATAGGCATGCGCAGCCAGCGCCGACGGCTGGTGCAAGGCCAGCGCCTGCAACCTGTCGGCATAGGCGACGGCGGCCGCCACCAGTGGCAGCGTGGCCTGCCAGTGCGGCCCCACCGCTGTGTCGAGGTCGGCCTGCAGCGCGGTGCAGCGGGCCAGCGGGCCCAGCTGCAGCGGCGCCAGCAGCGGGTGGGCGGCATGTTGCGCCAGGCCGGCTTCCAATGCCTGGTAGACCCACAGCAGGTTGCGCTGCAGCTGCCAGAAGCTGGCGGCCGGCAGGTGGCCACGCAACAGGGCCGGCATCACACCGGCGCGTTCGGCAGCCGAATGCAGTGCCCAGGTGCCTTCACGCAGGCGCTGCGCCAAGCCCATACGCGTCTGCGCCTTTGCGCTGCGGCGGGCTGGCCGGGATGGCCCACCCAAAGGCTGATGATAGCGGGCGCCCGATGACTGCAGGTCTGAAATGGTCGCGTGATGGTGCCCACTGGCCGCATCGCGGCGCCAGCCTTTTTGTCGTTGCCGGTGGCTGCCATTGGCATGTGCAGGTGCTGCGCGGCGCGCCGGGCCCGCCGGTGCTGTGGCTGAGGCACGGCACCGCCGCGGCCAGCCATTCCTGGCGTGCGCTGATGGACCTGCTGGCACCCCATGCCACGCTGGTGGTGCCTGACCTGCCCGGCCATGGGTTCAGCGGCCCGCTGCCACAGGCGTCGCTGCCGGCCATGGCGCGTGCGCTGGCGGCGCTGGCCAATGCCCTGGCCCTGCCGCCGTCGCTGGTGCTGGGCCATTCGGCGGGCGCGGCGTTGGCCGCGCGGGCGGTGCTCGATGGCCTGCTGGTGCCAGCGCAGCTGGTGGGCATCAATGCTGCACTGCTGCCGTTCGATGGCCTGGCAGGCCGGGTGTTCGGCCCGATGGCCCGGCTGATGGCGCGCCAGGCCTGGGTGCCCTGGCTGTTTGCACGGCGCGCCGGCGACGCCGCTGCGGTGTAGCGCCTGGTGGCGGCCACCGGCTCCACACTCGATGCCCAGGGCCTGGCCCTGTATGCCCGGCTGATGCGCAGCCCGGACCATGTGGCGGGCGCGCTGGCGATGATGGCCGACTGGGACCTGGCCGGCCTGTGGACCGACCTGCCCAGGCTGGGCGTGCCACTGACGCTGCTGGTGGGCGGGCAGGACGGCACGGTGTCGCCGTCGCAGGCGCAGCGGGTGCGCCTGAAGCTGCCGCCCAC
>JBBRJU010000010.1:0-15659 GCA_038218895.1 Burkholderiales bacterium | reverse complement strand
GCTCAATGGCCAGGCCCTGGCGCCGTCCACCAGCGTGCGGCCTGCGGCGGGCGGTTTCGGCGATGGCCGGGCGCCGCTGGTCATGGGCGGCACCGGGCCGGGCCACCAACATGCGCCACCGGCATCCAACAGCCACAAGCTGAACACCGCGCTCACATTCGACACCCTGGTGCCGGGCCGCGCCAACCAGATGGCCCGCACCGCCGCGCTGCACGTGGCCGGCGCACCGGGCGTGATGTACAACCCGCTGTTCATCTACGGTGGCGTGGGCTTGGGCAAGACCCACCTGATCCACGCCGTGGGCAATGCCCTGCTGCGCGACAAACCCGACGCCCGCGTGCTGTACCTGCATGCCGAGCAATTCATCAGCGACGTGGTGAAGAACTACCAGCGCAAGACCTTCGACGAGCTCAAGGCCAAGTACCACAGCCTGGACTTGCTGCTGATCGACGACGTGCAGTTCTTCGCCGGCAAAGACCGCACCCAGGAAGAATTCTTCAACGCCTTCGAGGCGCTGCTGGCCAAGCGCGCGCACATCATCATGACCAGCGACACCTACCCCAAAGGTCTGGTCGACATCGATGAACGCCTGACCAGCCGGTTCGACGCCGGGCTCACCGTGGCCATCGAGCCACCCGAGCTGGAAATGCGGGTGGCCATCCTGATCCGCAAGGCCCTGGCCGAAGGCACCGAGATGCCCGAGGACGTGGCCTTCTTCGTGGCCAAGAACGTGCGCGCCAATGTGCGCGAGCTCGAAGGCGCGCTGCGCAAGGTGCTGGCCTACAGCCGCTTCAGCCACAAGGACATCAACATCGGCCTGGCACGCGAGGCGCTGAAAGACCTGCTCTCGATCCAGAACCGGCAGATCGGCGTCGAGAACATCCAGAAGACAGTGGCCGATTTCTACAAGATCAAGATCGCCGACATGTACAGCAAGAAGCGCCCGGCCAGCATCGCCAAGCCGCGCCAGATCGCCATGTACCTGGCCAAGGAGATGACCCAGAAGAGCCTGCCCGAGATCGGCGAGCTGTTTGGCGGGCGCGACCACACCACGGTGCTGCATGCAGTGCGCAAGATTGGCAGTGACCGGCAAAAAGACAGCGAGCTGAACCAACAGTTGCATGTGCTGGAACAGACGCTCAAGGGTTGATGGATGGCCCTGAAGAATCGCCAGCTTGTCAAGGCACAGGGGTGTGCACAAGGTTCGAACAAGCCAGCAGCTGTCCACAGGGTCAGCGCCGCGCTGAAAGTTGTTGTCGGTCATCCGCCAGGCTCCGGGGCGGCTGCACACAGGGTTGCGCCTTGGCTAACACCTTGAAAAGACAGGCGAAAATGGGCTTGTTCACACAAACCTCCGCTCTCTACTAGAACTACCAAGTTCAAAGAGGAAGACATGATTGTTTTGAAAGCGCCGCAACAAAAACTGCTGGAAGCCCTGCAAAGCGTGGCCGGCATCGTCGAGCGGCGGCATACGCTGCCCATCCTGGCCAATGTGCTGCTGAAGAAGACCGGCGAGCACATCGAATTCACCACCAGCGACCTCGAGATCCAGGTGCGCACCCAGGCGTCGCTGGGCGGTGACGCCGGCAACCTGTCGACCACGGTGGGCGCACGCAAGCTGATCGACATCCTGCGCAGCATGCCCGCCGACCAGGTGGTGACGCTGACGGCTGCGGCCAACAAGCTCACGCTGACGGGCGGCAAGAGCCGCTTCACGCTGCAGACCTTGCCGGCCGAAGACTTTCCGCTGGTCAATGAGGCGATCGATTTCGGCCCCGAATTTGCCGTGCCGCAGAAGACGCTGAAGACCCTGATCAACCAGGTCCACTTCGCGATGGCCGTGCACGACATCCGTTATTACCTGAACGGCATCTTGTTCGTGGCCGAAGGCAAGCAGCTGACCCTGGTGGCCACCGATGGCCACCGCCTGGGCCTGGCGCAAGCGCAGCTGGAGACCGACATCCCGAAGCAGGAAGTCATCCTGCCGCGCAAGACGGTGCTGGAGCTGCAGCGCCTGCTGAAGGACGAAGACACCCCCATCGAGATGCGTTTTGCTGGCAACCAGGCAAGGTTCAATTTCTCGGGCATGGAGTTCGTCACCAAGCTGGTCGAAGGCAAGTTCCCCGACTACAACCGCGTGATCCCGAAGAACCACAAGAACAGCGTCACGCTGGGCCGTGCCACCCTGCTGGCCAGCCTGCAGCGTGCCGCCGTCCTGACGAGCGAGAAGTTCAAGGGTGTGCGCGTCAACATCGAGCCCGGCACCCTGCGTATCGCCAGCAGCAATGCCGAGCAGGAAGAGGCCAAGGAAGAGATCGAGATCGACTACGGCGGTGACAGCATCGAGGTGGGCTTCAACGTGACCTACCTGATGGACGCGCTGTCGAACATTCCGCACGACATGGTGAAGATCGAACTGCAAGACGGCAATGCCAGCGCCTTGATCACCGTGCCGGAGCAGACTGGATTCAAGTACGTCGTCATGCCGATGCGCATCTAGCGCAGCCGCGAACACCACAGCACAGCGGGCCCCGAGCCCGCTTCAGCGTTTTATAGGGCCGGTGCAACCCGCCGGCCCGCCCTGGAAAAGAGCTTGCGATGACCGACGCCACCCTGCCCAAAGACCCGAAGAAAATCACCAGCGCGGGTGTGACGCAACGTGAAGTGCCCACCGCCGAAGGCGCTGTGGCATCGACTGGCAACGCGGCGTCGGCCGCCTACGGCGAAGGCAGCATCCAGATCCTGGAAGGCCTGGAGGCGGTGCGCAAGCGCCCGGGCATGTACATCGGTGATACGAGCGATGGCACCGGCCTGCACCACCTGGTGTTCGAGGTGGTGGACAACAGCATCGATGAAGCGCTGGCCGGGCACTGTGACGACATCATCGTCACCATCCATTCCGACAACAGCATCAGCGTCATCGACAACGGCCGCGGCATCCCCACCGGCGTGAAGATGGACGACAAGCACGAGCCCAAGCGCAGTGCAGCCGAGATTGCACTGACCGAGCTGCATGCCGGTGGCAAGTTCAACCAGAACAGCTACAAGGTGAGTGGCGGCCTGCACGGCGTGGGTGTCAGCTGCGTGAACGGCCTGAGCAAATGGTTGCGCCTGACGGTGCGCCGCGACGGCAAGGCCCACTTCATGGAATTTGCGATGGGTGTGCCGCAAGACGGCCTGCTCGAGCAGCGTGACGGCTTTGAGGTGCGGCCGCTGAAGATCATCGGCGACACCGAGGCGCGTGGCACCGAGGTGCACTTTCTGCCCGACGAAACCATCTTCAGCAACATCGACTTCCATTACGACGTGCTGGCCAAGCGCCTGCGCGAGCTGAGTTTCCTGAACAACGGCGTGAAGATCCGCCTGGTCGACGAGCGCAACGGCAAGGAAGACAACTTTGCCTTTGCGGGCGGCGTGCGCGGCTTCGTGCAGTTCATCAACACCGGCAAGAAGGTGCTGCACCCCAACATCTTCCATGCGGCGGGTGACAAGCTCAGCGACAACAACACCAACGTGGGTGTCGAAGTGGCAATGCAGTGGAACGAGAGTTACAACGAGAACGTGCTGTGCTTCACCAACAACATCCCGCAACGGGATGGCGGCACCCATCTGACGGGCCTGCGTGCAGCGATGACCCGCGTCATCAACAAGTACATCGACGACAACGAACTGGCCAAGAAAGCCAAGGTGGAGATCGCCGGCGACGACATGCGGGAAGGCCTGGCCTGCATCGTCAGCGTCAAGGTGCCCGAGCCCAAGTTCAGCAGCCAGACCAAGGACAAACTGGTGTCGAGCGAAGTGCGCGGCCCGGTCGAAGAAATCGTCAGCAAGCTGCTGACCGATTGGCTGCAAGAGAACCCGCTGGACGCGAAAATTGTCTGCGGCAAGATCGTGGAAGCCGCCCGCGCCCGCGAGGCTGCCCGCAAGGCCCGCGAGATGACACGCCGCAAGGGCGTGCTCGACGGCATGGGCCTGCCCGGCAAGCTGGCCGATTGCCAGGAAAAAGACCCGGCACTGTGCGAGATCTACATCGTGGAGGGCGACAGCGCCGGCGGCAGTGCCAAGCAGGGGCGTGACCGCAAGTTTCAGGCAATCTTGCCGCTGCGCGGCAAGATCTTGAATGTGGAGAAAGCCCGCTACGAGAAGCTGCTGTCCAGCGACAGCATCGTCACGCTGATCACCGCGCTGGGCACCAGCATCGGCAGTGAAGAGTTCAACATCGACAAGCTGCGTTACCACCGCATCATCATCATGACCGATGCCGACGTGGACGGCGCGCACATCCGCACCCTGCTGCTGACCTTCTTCTACCGGCAGATGCCGGTGCTGGTGGAGCGTGGCCACATCTACATCGCCCAGCCGCCGCTGTACAAGGTCAAGGTGGGCAAGCATGAGCAGTACCTGAAGGACGGGCTGGAGCTCGACATCTTCTTGCTGAAGGTGGCGCTGGATGGTGCGTCCGTATGGCCCGATGGCACAGCCGCTGGCGGCCGCCCGGTGCTGCAGGGGGACGCGTTGCAGGCGCTTGCCGCCAAATATGTGCTGGCCGCGCATGTGATCGAGCGCCTGGGCAACTGGATGGACCTGAACGCCCTGCGCGCCATGGCCAACGGCCTGCTGCTGGACCTGGACAGCGCTGCCGCCGCCGAAGCCAGCGCGGTGGCCTTGCAGGCCGCTCTGGTGGACGCCACGGTGGAAGCGCAGTTCGACGTGCGCACCGACAAGCACCTGCTGCGCATTGGCCGGCGCCACCACGGCAACATCAAGGCCAGCGTGGTGACGCAAGACTTCCTCCATGGCGCCGACTATGCGGCGCTGAAAGAAGCCGGCGTCACCTTCAAGGGCCTGCTGGGCCCTGAGGCCATCGTGCGGCGCGGCGAGGGAGAACGTGCCAAGGAACAGAAGGTGAACGACTTCCGCGCCGCCATGGCCTGGCTGATCGGCCAGGCCGAGCATGCGGTGGGCCGCCAGCGCTACAAGGGCCTGGGCGAGATGAACCCGTCGCAGCTGTGGGAGACCACGATGGACCCGACCGTGCGCCGCCTGCTGAAGGTGCAGATCGACGACGCCATCGAGGCCGACCGGGTGTTCACCATGCTGATGGGCGACGAGGTGGAACCGCGGCGCGAGTTCATCGAAAGCAATGCGATGCGGGCGGCGAACATCGACGTCTGATTTTGTAGGTTCTCAAAGAACCTATCTACATTCTCTGACCAGGAATGAAGGGCCGCCATCGCGCAGCCATGCACCGGGCCTGACGGGCTTCAACCGACCTGAACTTGCGCCACCGGCTCACGCTGCCGCCTCCGGCTGTTTCGCTGTGTGGCGCAGCTGCCGGCGCAAAATCTTGCCGAGGTTGGACTTGGGTAAGGGTTCGCTTCGGAACTCGACGATCTTGGGCACCTTGTAGCCGGTCAGGTGCAGCCTGCAATGGGCCAACAGTGCGTCTTCGGTCAGCGCCGGGTCGGTGCGCACGACGATGATCTTGACGACCTCGCCCGAACGTGCATCGGGTTCGCCCACGGCACCGACTTCGGCCACGCCGGGATGCAGCGCCACGGCGTCCTCGACCTGGTTCGGGAACACCTTGAAGCCCGAGACCACGATCATGTCTTTCTTGCGATCGGTGATCTTGAATGCGCCCTGCGCGCTCATGTGGCCCATGTCACCGGTGCGCAGCCAGCCGCTGCGCGTGAACATGGCGGCGGTCTCGTCTGGGCGGTTCCAGTAGCGCGCCATGACTTGCGGGCCGCGCACGCAGAGTTCGCCGACCTCGCCTATCGGCATCTCGTGGTCGTCATCGTCGCGGATCGTGACTGCGGTCGATGGCAGCGGCATGCCGATGGTGCCGGTCCAGTCTTCGATGCCCAGCCGGTTGCTGGTGACGCCTGGTGAGGTCTCGGTCAGGCCGTAGGACTCGATCAGCGGCACACCTGTGGCCTGCTTCCAGCGCTGCGCGACAACCTGTTGCACGGCCATGCCGCCTGCATTGGCCACCTTCAGGCTGCCGGTGTCCACCTCCGCGAACCCGGGTGCGTCGAGCAGTGCCCGGTACAGCGTGGTCACGCCGATCATGGCGGTGAACGGCTGGCGCTTGAGCTCGTGCAGGAATGCCGGCATGTCGCGCGGGTTGGTGATCAGGATCGCATGTGCGCCGATCTTCAGGAACACCAGGCTCGAGCTCAGCGCATAGACGTGGTACAGCGGCAAAGGGCAGACGAACACCTCGGCGCCGTCTTGCAGGCCGTGCGCAATCCAGGCCGCCAATTGCTGCAGGTTGGCCACCATGTTGCCGTGGGTCAGCACCACGCCCTTGGCCACGCCCGTGGTGCCGCCGGTGTATTGCAAGAAAGCGATGTCATCGTGGCCGAGTGGCACGTCGTCCAGGGTGAGGCCATGCCCCGCCCGCAAGGTGGCGTTGAACTCGATCGCACCCGGGATGGACCATGTCGGCACCATCTTCTTCACATACTTGACGACCAGGTTGGTCAACAACTCTTTCGCCACGGGAAACATGTCGCCGACTTCGGTCGTGATGACAGCCAGTTGCAGTGCCGGCTTGCGCTCAAGCACCTTCTGCAAGGTGACGGCGAAGTTCTCCAGCACCACGACGGCCGCCGCGCCGGCATCCTCGAGCTGGTGTTCCAGCTCGGGCACGGTGTATTGCGGATTGACGTTCACCACCACCAAACCCGCCCGCAGCACGCCGAACAAGGCCACCGGGTACTGCAGGAGGTTGGGCATCATCAGCGCCACCCGGTCCCCCTTGCGCAGGCCCAATACCTGTTGCAGGTAGGCGGCAAAGGCGCCGCTTTCGCGGTCGAGATCGGCGTAGCTGATGGTGGCGCCCATGTTGGTGAACGCGGGCAGTTCGGCAAAGTGCCGGCAACTGTGTTGCAACACGTCTTTGAGCGATGCGAAGGCGTTCACATCGACGGTTGCAGAAATGCCTGCAGGGTAGTGATTGAGCCAGACGGGTTCCATGGATGCCTCCGAGCCTGTCGTGCGAAAACCCGCACAGTGCATGCTGGCCTGCAAAGTCTGCGGCGGTCTGTACGGCATCGAACCAGGAACGCTGCTTTTTGCGATGGCAAAGCTTGCCGGCCTGGCCCCCCGTCACCTGCCCGGGCACGGCCATGGCACCGGCTTCAGGTCACCAGGCTGCACACCAGACGCATTGGGTCGATCGACACTGCGCGCGCCGGCGCAACAAGTGCTGCTTCAACGCCGCAGCCATTGGCGCGCCAGCTTGAACATCAGCGGTGTCAGCCGCGTGCGCATGTAGGCATCCGCCGCCTGCCGAATCGCCGCGCCCTGGGTCGGGTAGGCCTGCACGACATTGGCGAGCTTGCGCAGGCCGATGCCAGCGACCATCGCCAGCGAGATGCTGTTGATCATTTCGCCGGCATGTCGGGCCACGATGGTGGCGCCCAGGATCTTGTCGCTGCCCTCGCGCACATGGATCTTGACGAAACCGTTCTCCTCGCCGTCGGTGATGGCACGGTCCACGTCGTGCATCGGGATGGTGAAGGTCTTGACAGGGATGTGCTGCTGGCGGGCTTGCTTCACATACAGGCCCACGTGCGCCACCTCGGGGTCGGTGTAGGTGCACCAGGGAATCGTCAGCGCGCTCATGCGCTGGCGACCTGGAAACAGCGCGTTGCGCACGACGATGCGCGCTGAGGCTGCGGCCGTGTTGGTGAAACGGTGTGCCAGGCAGACGTCGCCAGCAGCAAAGATGCGCGGGTTGCTGGTGCGCAGGAAATCATCGACATGCACGCCGGCCGCCGCGTCGTAGGCCACACCGGCGGCTTCCAGGTTCAGCCCCTGCACGGCTGGCACACGCCCGATGCCGGTCAGGATGTGCTCGACGCGGGTGGTGGCGGTGTGGCCGTCGTTCACCAGGTCGACCACTTTTTGGTCGCCCTCGACCCTCACCCGCGCTGCAATGCTGTTCAGGTGGATCTCCACGCCGTCGCGCGCCAGTGCGTCCGACACCATCTGCGCGGCGTCGCGCTCTTCCAGCGGCAGGAACAGCGGTGCGCTGTGCGAGATCAGCGTGCGCGAACCGAAGCGCGCAAACACCTGCGCCAACTCGCAGCCCAGCGGCCCGCCGCCGATCACCAGCAGGCTCTTGGGCAGCAACTGCAGGTCGAACACCGTCTCGTTGGTCAGGAACCCGGCTTCGGCCAGGCCCGGGACGTCTGGCAGCATCGAACGCGAGCCGGTGGCGATCAGCGCCTTCTTGAAACGCAGCCGGATGCCATCGACATCCACCGTATCGGGGCCCGTGAAGCGGGCCGTGCCGAAGAACAGGTGGATGCCGTCGCGGGCCAGGTTCATCGCGGAATCGGTTCGGCTGATGCGCGCGGTGATGCGCTGCATGCGCCGCATCGCCGCAGCGAAATCGAACACCGGCGCGGCCGGTGGCACCGCACCGAAGTTCACGGCATTGCGCATGTCGGCCAGCAGGCGCCCGGTGCGGACCAGGGATTTGGACGGAATGCAGCCGTCGTTCAGGCAGTCGCCACCGATCTGGTGGCGCTCGATCAGGGCCACATGCGCGCCCAGCGCTGCGGCAGCGCGCGCAGCCACCAGCCCGGCCGGGCCTGCGCCGATCACCAGCAGGTGGTAGGCGGACAGCGGTTCTGGGCTGATCCAGCCGGCTGGGCTCACATTGCCCAGGCGCTCGGCGTCCTCCAACGGCACTGGATGCACGATGCCGGGGGTGGCGGCGAACGCGGGCGCTGGCACGGTGTGTGGTCGTCCTATCCGTGCGAGAGCCAGCCGCCGCGGAAGCCCGCGCGCTTCAGGCCTGCCTGCAGGCAGGGAATGCTGCGCGTCAGGCGCCATAGCAGGCCTGATCGGAAGTTCTCGATCATCAGCACGATCACGCCCTGGTCGAGCCCGAACTCGCCCTCGGAGATCCAGGTGGCACGGCTGTCGCCGGTGCAGGTCACCCCGGCGGTGTCGTTGAAGCCGCTGGCATGCAGGCAGCGCCCCGGCGCCGCGCCTGCCCTGCCGAACATCAGGCGCAGCGCGGGCCAAGCGATGTCCGGCGCGAACACCAGCGCCGACACCACGGACGATCCGGTGATCGTGCCGTCGTCCGGCCCCCAGGGCGCGCCCCGCGCGGCGTAGCCGTAGAACGTCTGCCGCCTGCCCGCCACTGTGCGGGGCTCGACGCTGGGGCCGTCACCGGCCGACAGGCCCCAGCAATCCTGCCCGTAGCCGGCAAAACAGTGCGGGTTGCGAATGGCGTACTGCCGCTGCACCTGAACGGCGCGGCGGCTGTTCTCGAAGTAGTCGCAATTCTTCTCGCGCATGAAGCGGTCGCGGATGCTGCGGAAGTCAATCCACGCGTGCGAGAACGTGTGCACAAACAGCGGCCCGGCGTACAGGAAGTCGATACCATAGAGGTTCTCCCACTGGTAGGTCACGGCCCAGGCTTCGAAGCTGGCCGCAGTCAGTGGATGGGTGTGCGAGCCCAGGCCCAGCGCGTACAGCACCAGGGCCTCGTCGTAGCCCCGCCAGCCGTAGTGCAGGAAGCCGGATTCGGGCTTCCAACCCAGGGCGACTGCATCGTCGTCGCCGCCCTCGGGCTGGGCCCAATGCCAATCCACACGCGCGTAGAGCGCATTCGCCAGCTGCCTCAACGCGGTCTCGGCCGGCGCAGCGCCGTTGAAGAAAGCGGCTGCCGTCAACATGCCGACGATCAGCAGCGCGGTGTCGATCGATGACAGCTCGGACTGCCATGCGCGCAGGCCGGTCTGCGCATCGAGAAAGTGAAAATAGAAGCCGTGGTGGCCGGTCGAATCCACTGCGCCGCTCTGGTCGCTGCCCATGAAAAAGCGCAAGGTGTTCAAGCAGCGCTGCACGGCGTCGTCACGCGCGATCCAGCCCCGCTGCACCGCCACCGGGTAGGCCGACAGTGCGAACCCGACCACGGCGATGCTGGCCGGCGAACCGGGACGGGAGGTATCGGCGACCAGCCCGGTGCGCGTGTTCGTCTGTTTCAGGAAGTAGTCAAAGGCGCTGCGCTGCAATTGATCGAGCATCTGCGCGTCGGCCAGTGCGATGGGTGCCGATTGCCCCACGTCGGCTGCCCGGAACGACGGTGCCTTCACGACAGTGCCATCACGACGGTGCCATCACGACGGGCACCGCAGCGGTCGTGGTCGTGATCGTGGTCGATGTCGCAAGCGGAGGTGATGGCACCCGCCTGAAACACATCACCGCGCGCCTGGCGCAGCTTGTGGTAGGCCGGCACCAACGGCGCACGGCATCAGAGTTCGGTCTCGCGCAAGGGGTTGCCTGCCCAGTAGCCCGTGCGGCCGTAGTGCCGGTACAGGTTCAGCTCCTGGTCCCGGGTCCAGTCAGCCGCCGCGTCATAGTGCGGTGCATTCTTGATCGACTCCCGGCTCAGGTCGACAGTCACCGTCTGATCCGACCAGTGCACGCCCTTGATCCAGGCCGGTGCGACCAGCATCTTGTGGCCGACCCACCAGTTGCTGGTGTCGACGACCAGGTAGCGGATGGCCCAGGTCTCGTCATCGACGAGGAAGCCGCTGACATGGCCGATCTCGCCGTCGGTGGCATGGATGTGGTAACCGGTGACGGCATTGCAACTGCGCAGGTGCGGGTCATCGTTGCGGTGGCGGGTGCGTTCGTCGCGCAAGTAGGCTTCCAGCGCGCGCTCACGCGCGACGTGATCCACCCCGAAGCCCCCGAAACCCGGGACCATGGCATCCGGGTACAGGCCGTCGCCCCACATGCCGCCGCCGCCCCAGTAATAGGGGTAGCCGTAATAACCCAGGTACTGCTCTTCGTTCTGCCGAGACACCGGCTTGTCCGAGTCGAAGTACGGGCTGCTCTTGACCTGTTCCTTGCTGATCGAGACGGGCAGCGTGCGTGCCAGCCAGTCCGGATGATGCACTGAGATGGGCGAGATCAGCACCTTTCGGCTGGTCAGCCAAGTTCCGGTGTCCACCACGAAGTAGCGCACCACCCAGGCGTCGTCCTCGAAGTAGAAATCCTTGACGTGCCCGATCTCGCCATCGGTGGCGCTGATCTTGTAGCTCTCGAGGTCTTTCAGGTTGCGCAGCATGGGGTGTATTCCTTTTGGATGGTGAAAAAAGCAGATCCAGTGCCGGCGTCAATGGACATGTGCAATCTGCCAGCGGCGCAGGGCCGGTGTCTGTTCGCTGCCGCACCACCGATCAAACCTGCAGCCGCATGTGCACCAGCGCACAGACTGCCGTCGATGCAGCGTCTACGGTCGATCGGGTTGACGAGACTTCGTCGGTCTGCAACTTCAAGGAGCGCAGCGATGACAGAACCGAACCCGAGCCCTGGACACCATTGCATCGGCGTTGTCTGGTGTTGTCGAGCCGGGTCAACGAAGGTGTTGTGGGTCCGTCGCGGCCTGTTGCGATGAACACGCTGCGACTGATCGAGACCGCGCAAACCCTGGTGCGCGGCGGCAAAGGCCTGCTGGCCATGGACGAAAGCAACGGCACCTGCAACCGGCGCTTCGCGGCGGCCGGCATTGCGCAGACCGTGCAGATGCGGCGCGCCTGGCGAGAATTGCTGCTGACGGCGCCGGGCCTGTGCGAGAGCATCAGCGGCGTGATTCTTTTCGACGAGACCATCCGGCAGGAGAAGCAGGACGGCACGTCGTTCTTGCAGGTCGCACACGACGCCGGTCTGATCATCGGCATCAAGGTGGACACCGGCGCCACGGCCCTGGCAGCGCAACCCGGCGAGAAGGTGACCGAGGGCCTGGACGGGTTGCGCGAACGTCTGCAAGCCTATGTCGCGATGGGTGCGCAGTTCGCCAAGTGGCGCGGTGTGATGACTGTCGATGACACACAACGGCCCACTGCGGCGTGCATCGATGCCAACGCCCACGCACTGGCCCGTTATGCCGCCTTGTGCCAGGAAGCGGGGCTGGTGCCGATCGTCGAGCCCGAAGTGCTGATGGACGGCAGCCACAGCCTGGCGCGCTGCCAGGCTGTGACCGAGGCGGTCCTGCGCGGCGTCTTCCAGCAGCTTGCGCTGCACGGCGTGGTGCTGGAAGCGATGCTGCTGAAGCCCAACATGGTGGTTGCCGGCCTGGGCTGCCCCACCCAAAATACGACCGCTGAGGTCGCCGATGCGACGCTGCAGTGCCTGCGGCGGGTGGTGCCTGCGGCGATTCCCGGCATCACCTTCCTGTCGGGCGGGCAGTCTGCCGAGCAGGCCAGCAGCAGGCTGAATGCCATGCACGTCGCAGGCGCGGCTTGCAACAGCCAAGCCCTTGAATGGCCGCTGTCGTTCTCGTTCGGGCGCGCGCTGCAGCATCCCGCGCTGGTCATCTGGGCGGGCCACGCAGCGAACCGGGTGGCGGCGCAAGATGCGCTGTTGCACCGCGTGCGCTGCAACAGCGCAGCCATGCGGGGCGCGTACAGCGCGGCCATCGAGGCGCAATGCCCTTGAGCACGCCGCTTCAGATCTACTTCATCCGCCATGGTGAAACCGCGTGGTCGCTGACCGGCCAGCACACCGGCCGCACCGACCTGCCTTTGACGCCGCATGGCCAGTCGATGGCCGAACGACTGGCGTCGACGCTGAAAGGCACCACCTTCTCGCTGGTGCTGACCAGCCCGCGCTTGCGCGCGCGCGCCACCTGTGAAGGCGCGCGCATGGCTGCCTCAGCCGAGATCGAGCCGAACCTGGCCGAGTGGGACTATGGTGACTATGAGGGCCTGCGCACGGCCGAGATACAAGCGCAGCGCCCGGGTTGGGACGTGTGGGAAGACGGCTGCCCAGGCGGTGAGACGCCTGCAGACGTCAATCGCCGAGCAGACCAGATCATCACCCGCGTTCAAGGGCTCACCGGCAAGGTCGCGTTGTTCTCGCACGGCCAGTTCGGGCGTGTGCTGGCAGCAAGGTGGATCGGCCTGAAGATAGCGCAGGGCCAGCATTTCGCCATCGACTCGGCGTCCATCGGCATTCTTGGGTTCGAGTCAGACCACCCGCAACGGCGGGTCATCACACTGTGGAACGCCACGGCCAGCGGCAATGTGCGTGCAGCATGACGGCCGTGCAGTGCCGACACATGCAAGGGAAGCCGGGTCCCGACCCACGTTGCGGCTGCTCGACTGGGGTGGATCGGCGAGGCCGACCGTTCGCCATCGCACAGACAACGCTCCGCCGGTGCGATATCTTCCGCATGGTCGGTTGCTCTCGACAAGGCTCATGACATCCAGAAATCAACTGTTGCAGGACTGGCAGCGCGATGCTGCGGTTGCCTGCATGCATGTGCGCCATGTGCGCCATGTGCAGGCTGCTGCCCGCCCTGCCGCACGGCCGGCGACATCTGGACAACCGGAGTGACATGCGTGGCAGACACCCAAGACACGACCCTCTGGATGTGGGCCCAGGCGTGCGAGCTTGCGGCCCAGGCCGACCGGCTGCAGCAGCAGTTCTTTCGCCCCACGCCATCGACGCGCGAGCCTGCGGCCTGGGAACCGCCTGCAGACGTTTTCGAGGACGAGCGAGAGATCGTCGTCATCATGGCAATGCCAGGCGTCACGCCTGAGCGCCTGCAGATCCTGCGCGAACCCGGCGTGCTGATCGTGCGCGGCTTGCGGCCACTTCCATTCGTGGGTCGCCACCGCATTCGCCGTCTGGAGATCCCCCACGGGCGCTTTGAGCGGCGCCTCCTGCTTCCGGCCGGAGCGCTGGAACTCGACCCGCCGGAGTTGCTGCATGGCTGCCTGATCTTGCGGCTGTGCAAGTGCGGGGGCTCTTCGCGATGAGCGCTTGCGCCCGGCCGCCCCGCCGCCAGCGATGCGTCCTGCTTGTCGGGCGTTCGCCCAAGCGTTCAGCCAGGCGTTCGCCCCAGCAGCAGCAGGCCCTGGGGTCAGCCGTTGCCTGCCGGATGCCGGGGCCCGCAGCGGGCACGGTCGCGCGCAGTGCGGGGGTGCGCCTGTGTGTGAGGGTGCGACAGTGCGCACGCTGCCCCTGGCCGCCGAGAGCGGCGCGCCCCTGATGGCCCCGGATTCCATGGTCGAGCAGCCTCCCGCCGACACCGCCGAGATGCCGCAGCAAGAAGCGGCGCGCCCGATCCCGGAAGACGCATTGATCCTTCTGCCCGTGCGCAACGTCGTGGTGTTCCCCGGCACGATCCTGCCGCTGGCGATCGGACGCCTGCGGTCACAGGCCGCCGTGCAGGAGGCGATTCGGCTCGAGCTGCCGCTGGGCGTGCTGCTGCAGCGCAAACCCGATGTGGACGAGCCTGGCCCGGACGATGTCCACCGGGTGGGCACAAGCACCAGCGTCTTGCGCTACATCACCGCCCCCGATGGCTCGCATCAGGCCGTCGTCAGAGGGCTGCGCCGGTTCCGTGTCACCGAGTTTCTGACCGGACATCCGTTCACGGTTGCACGCGTGCAATACATCGATGATCCCGCCCACACGTCCGCCGATGTGGCTGTGAGTGAGCGCATGCATGCGGGCACGAATGCGGGTACGGTCGGTGATGCGGAAATCGAAGGCCGCGGGCGCGCGCTCAAGGAAAGTGCGCTCGAAACGCTGCGGTTGTTGCCGCAGGCACCGCCGGAGATGTCGGCAGCGCTGCGCAGCATCGACGACCCGGCGCAACTGGCGGACGTGATCGGCAGCCTGATGGACAACACGCCGGAAGAGAAGCAGGCCCTTCTCGAAACCGTCGACCTGAAGGCGCGGCTGGACAAGCTGCTCGATGTGCTGGCACGGCGAATCCAGGTGCTGAAAGTCTCGCGCGATGTCGCGGAGCGCACCCAGGCATCGATCGGCGACCTCAACCGCAAGCACCTGCTGCGCGAGCAGATGCGCACGATCCAGAAGGAGCTGGATGAAGGTGACGACTCGGCCACAGAGATCGACGAGCTCGACCGAGCCATCACCGAAGCGCGCATGCCTGCCGAGGTGGACACGGTCGCGCGCAAGGAACTGAAGCGCCTGGGCCGGATGTCCGACGCCTCCGGCGAATCGTCGATGGTGCGCACCTATCTGGAATGGCTGACCGAATTGGCCTGGGTGAGCGACCCCGAAGCCGAGATCAACCTTGCCGAGGCGCGGCGCATCCTCGACCAGGACCATTTCGGGCTCGACAAGGTCAAGAAGCGCATCCTCGAATACCTGGCGGTGCGCAAGCTCAACCCCTCGGGGCGCAGCCCGATCCTGTGCTTCGTCGGCCCGCCCGGTGTCGGCAAGACCTCGCTCGGGCAGAGCATTGCGAAGGCGACCGGGCGCAAGTTCGTGCGTGTCAGCCTGGGCGGCGTGCACGACGAAGCCGAGATTCGCGGGCATCGGCGCACCTATGTCGGTGCGCTGCCCGGCAACATCATCCAGAACCTGCGCAAGGTGGGCACCCGCAACAGCGTGATGATGCTGGACGAAGTGGACAAACTTGGCGCCGGCGGCTTCCATGGCGACCCGGCATCAGCCTTGCTGGAAGTGCTGGACCCCGAGCAGAACGCAACCTTCCGCGACACCTACCTCGCGGTGCCGTTCGACCTGTCGCACGTGATGTTCCTGTGTACCGCGAATGTTCTCGACACGATCCCAGGCCCGCTGCGCGACCGCATGGAGATCATCCATCTGCCGGGCTACACGGCGCAAGAGAAGCTGCA
>JBBRJU010000009.1:0-15923 GCA_038218895.1 Burkholderiales bacterium | reverse complement strand
GCTTGTCGAATCCGACCGTGGCGGCGCTCGAGGAACGCGTCGCAGCGCTCGAAGGCGGACGTGCCGGGCTGGCATCGTCCAGCGGCATGGCGGCTGAAGCCATGGCATTGATGACGATCCTGCAGCAGGGCGACCATGTGGTGGCCGCCGGTGCCCTGTACGGCGGCACGGTGACGCTGCTGGCCGTCAGCCTGGCCAAGTTCGGCATCACGACCACGTTCGTGGATGCGACGCGGCCCGAGGCCTTTGCCGCCGCGATGCAGCCCAATACGCGCGCGGTGTTTGCCGAGAGCCTGGGCAACCCCAGCCTGGCGGTGCTGGACATCGCGGCCGTGGCCGATGTGGCCCATGCGCATGGCGTGCCGCTGGTGATCGACAACACCGTGCCCAGCCCCTATCTGTGCAACCCGCTGGCCCTGGGCGCCGACATCGTGGTGCACTCGGCCACCAAGTACCTGGCCGGCCACGGCACCACGCTGGGCGGGCTGATCGTCGAGAGCGGCCGTTTCCCCTGGGACAACGGCAAGTTTCCCGGCATGACCGAGCCGTCGGCCGGCTACCACGGGGTGAAGTTCCACGAAACCTTCGGTGATTTCGGCTTTTCCATGCGGGCCCGTATGGAGACGCTGCGGGTCTATGGCGCGGCGCTCAGCCCGATGAGCGCCTGGCAGATCCTGCAGGGCGTGGAGACGCTGCCGCTGCGCATGGCGCGCCACAGCAGCAATGCGCTGGCGGTGGCGCAGCACCTGCGCAGCCATCCGCAGGTGGGCTGGGTCAACTACCCCGGCCTGGACGACCACCCCCAGCATGCGCTGGTGCAGCATCAGATGCGCCACATCGGCGGCCGGCCGGCGGCGTCTGGCCTGCTGTGCTTCGGCGTGCGGGGTGGCATGGCGGCGGGCATCCAGTTCATTGAATCCGCCCAGTTCATGAGCCACCTGGCCAACATCGGCGATACCCGCACGCTGATGATCCACCCGGCGTCCACCACCCACCGCCAGCTCAGTGACGAACAGCAATTGGCCGCTGGCGTGCCGCCCGACATGGTGCGCTTGTCGGTGGGGCTGGAGCACATCGACGACATCCTGTGGGACATCGACGCAGCGTTGGCGGCGGCGGCCAAGGCCTGACGGTGGTGCGCCGCCGCGCTGGCAACTGGCTGTGGCGGCTGGCGGCGGTGCTGGCCCTGGCGGGCTGCGCCGCAGTGCCGCCCGCGCTGCTTTCCCCAACAGCGTCCACACCAGCGCCCACACCAGCGCCCTCATCAGCGTCCACACCAGCGCCCGCACCAGCGCCCCATGTCGATCTGCCGCCGCTGCCCGGCGATGTGGCGCTCAGCAGCGAGAAGCCCGGCTGGGCCTTTCGCCACTTCGGCGTGGCTGCCGCCAACCCCTTGGCCACGGCGGCGGGTTTCCAGGTGCTGCAGGCAGGTGGCAGCGCGTTGGATGCGGCGGTGGCGGTGCAGATGGTGCTGACCCTGGTCGAGCCGCAGAGCAGCGGCATCGGCGGTGGCGCCTTCCTGCTGCACTGGGACGGCCGCAGCGTGCAGGCCTGGGACGGCCGCGAAACCGCGCCGGCGGCGGCGGACGAGCGCCTGTTCCTGGATGCCGACGGCAAGCCGCTGCCATTCCAGCAGGCCGTGGTCGGGGGCCGCTCGGTGGGTGTGCCAGGGGCGGTGAAGCTGTTGGAAGCCGCCCACCGTGGCCACGGCCGCCTGCCCTGGGCCCAGCTGATGCAGCCGGCCATCGGCCTGGCCGAGCGCGGCTTTGCGGTCAGCGCACGGCTGCATCAGCAACTGGCCGAGGAGCAGGCGCTGCAGGGCGATGCGCAGGCCGCTGCCTATTTCTACCGCGCCGATGGCAGCCCGCACCCGGTGGGCACGCTGCTGCGCAACCCGGCACTGGCAGCCGTGCTGCGCCGCATCGCCACCGATGGCAGCGACGCGCTGCACACTGGCCCGGTGGCCGACGACATCGTGCGCCGGCTGCGCGGCCATGCCAGCGCGCCCGGCCGCATGACGGCCGCCGACCTGGCCGGCTATGCAGTGCAGCAGCGTGATCCGCTGTGCACCGACTGGCTGGCCAGCTACCGGGTGTGCGGCATGCCGCCGCCGTCGTCCGGCCACCTGGCGATGCTGCAGATCCTGGGCATCCTGGAGCGCCTGCCGGCGCTGCCCGACCCGCTGCGCGGCGCGCAACCAGGCCTGCGGGCCAATGCACCCTCGGCAGATTGGCTGCATGCCTACACCGAGGCGGCCCGCCTGGCCTTTGCCGACCGCGCGCTGTACGTGGCCGACCCCGACTTCGTCGACCCGCCCGCCGGCGGCTGGGGCAGCCTGCTGGAAGATGCCTACCTGCAGCAGCGTGCCGCCTTGGTGGGCGAGCGCAGCCTGGGCCGCGCCAGCCCCGGCGTGCCGGGTGGCACCCGCAGCGCCTGGGCGCCACAGGCCGACCAGCCCGAGCACGGCACCAGCCACATCAGCATCGTCGACGCCCAGGGCCATGCGCTGGCCATGACCACCACCATCGAGGCGGTGTTCGGCAGCCGGGTGATGAGCGATGGTGGCACCGGCCTGGCTGGCGGCTTTCTGTTGAACAACCAGCTCACCGATTTTTCGCTGGCGCCCACCGACGCCCGGGGCCGGCCGGTGGCCAACCGCGTGCAGCCCGGCAAGCGGCCGCGGTCCAGCATGAGCCCCACCCTGGTGTTCGACCGCCGCACCGGCGGCCTGCTGATGAGTGTGGGCTCGCCCGGCGGGCCGGCCATCATCCACTTCACCGCCAAGGCCCTGGTGGGCAGCCTGCAGTGGGGGCTGGATGCCCAGCAGGCCATCAACCTGCCCAACTTCGGCAGTTTCAACGGCCCCACGGTGCTGGAGGCGGGCCGCTTTGCACCGGCCACGGTGGCGGCGCTGAAATCACGTGGCCACACGGTCGTGGAGACCGATTTGCCCAGTGGCCTGCAGGCGCTGCAGCGCACGCCCACCGGCTGGTTCGGCGGTGCCGATCCACGCCGCGAGGGTGTGGTGATGGGCGAGTAGGCAGCGCCGGCCTACCGCGCTTGCCGCACCGCGCCGCTGGCCACCAGCGCGGCGATGCTGTCAACGTCGTAGCCCAGTTCCTGCAGCACGGCTGCACTGTGCTCGCCCAGCCGCGCGGCGCCGCGTGTGGGCGCCTGGGCCTGGCCGTCGAAGCGGGCGGCGCTGCGCGCCACCCGCACCTGCGCGCCATCGGCATTGGCCACCAGCACCGCGCAGCCGTTGTGCTGCACCTGCGGGTCGGCCAGCAGATCGGCCCGCTCGTTGACCCGGCCCAGCGCCGCGCCATGGGCACGAAAGCGCGCCTCCAGCGTGGCGCTGTCGAACCGGGCCATCAGCGGCTCGAGCAATGCGCGCAACGCCTCGCCATGGCGGTAACGCGCGGGCAGGGTGGCAAAGCGCGGGTCGGCCATGATCTCGGGCTGGCCCAGGGCGGTGCACATGCCCAGAAACTCGGCCTGCTGCGGCACCATCGTGGCCACAAAACCGTCGGCGGTGCGCCAGGCCCGCTGGTTGGCGCCGAACTCGGGGAAGGCTGCCGGCGCATCGTCCACCCACACATGGTTGTACATCGCGTCGGGCCACTGGAATGCCACGGTGGCATCCAGCATCGCCACCTCCACCCGGCTGCCCTGGCCGTCGCCGCCCCGGCGGTCGCGGGCGAACAGGGCGGCGGTGACGGCCTGCGCCGCAGTGAGCGCGGTGACCTTGTCGCTGACCGTGCTGGCCAGGATCACCGGTGCGCCGGTGGCCGCATCGCGCTGGGACGCTGCCAGCCCGCCGATGGCCTGGATCACCGCGTCATAGGCCTTGTCCTGCGCCCTGGGGCCGTCGGGCCCGAAGCCGGTGATCGACACCCGGATCAGCCCGGGGTAGCGCGTGGCCAGGTCGGCATCGGCCAGGCCCAGGCGGTCCATCACGCCGGGGCGCATGTTCTCCACCAGCACATCGGCGCGGGCCAGCAGCGCATGCAGCACGGCCAGCGCTTGCGGCTGTTTCAGGTCGAGCGCGATGTTGCGCTTGCCGCGGTTGGCGGCGATGTAGCTGGCTGCCAGGTCAGCCTTGGCCGGCCCGATGTGGCGGGTGGTGTCGCCCTCGGGCGATTCGACCTTGATCACCTCGGCGCCCTGGTCGGCCAGCAGCGCGGTGCACATCGGGCCCGAGAACACGGTCGACAGGTCGACGATGCGGATGCCCTGCAGGGGGTGGGTCATGGGTGCGGCCAGGTGTGCACAGGGCCCACAGCATGGGCCCTGTGCTGGTGTGCCGAAGCCATTTCGGCAACGCGGTCAATCACCGGCCATAGACCTTGCCGAACCGCTGCCAGGTCTTGCCGTCGAAGCGCGCCAGTTGCTCGCGCTCGATCGGGTAGAAGTCGTCCGCCGCAGTCTTGATGTTGACGCCTGGCAGCAGCATGGGCAGGGTGATGTCCAGGTTGGCAGCCTGCTTCATCACGTTCTCGCGCGTGAGGTTGTCACCCGCCTGCTTGAGCACCTGCACCATGGTCTGCGCCACGGTATAGCCAAACACGTTGAAAGAATCGGTCAGGTTGCCGGCGGGGTAGTAGGCCTTCATCCAGGCGGTCCAGTCCTTCAGGCTCTGGTCGTTGGCAAACTGCGGGTCGGTCGGGTCCTTGATGTAGAGCGTGGTCATGATGCCGGTGGCGTTGTCCAGCCCGGCCGGCGCCAGCACCGCGCTGACCGAGGCCGACACACTGTTGAGGTAGTGCACCGGCTTCCAGCCGATCTCGGCGGCCTTCTTGATCGCCTGCGCCGCAAACTTGGGCGTGGTGATGTCGAAGAACACATCTGCGCCCGAGGCCTTCAGCGACACCATCTGGCTGTCGATGGTGGGGTCGGTCACCTCGTAGGTGACCTTGGAGACGATCATGCCTTTCTTGTCGCCCAGGCCGTCTTCGAAGCCCTTGAAGTAGTCCTTGCCGTAGTCGTCGTTCTGCATCAGCACGGCGATCTTGGCGTTGGGCTTGGTGTCGAGGATGTGGTGGGCGTAGATCGTGCCTTCGGCCTGGTAGGTGGGCTGCCAGCCCATGGTCCAGGGGAAGTTCTTCGGGTCACCCCATTTGGTGGCGCCAGAGGACACGAACAACTGGGGCACCTTCTTGCCATTCATGTACTTGTGGATGGCGCTGTTCGGTGGTGTGCCCAGCGGGTTCAAGATCAACAACACCTCTTCTTCCTCGACCAGCTTGCGGGCCTGCTCCACCGTCTTGGCGGGGTTGTAGCCGTCGTCCAGCGGGATGAACCTGATCTTGCGGCCGTTGATACCGCCTTCGGCATTGACCTTGTCGAAGTAGGCGCCGACCGCCTTGCCGATGGTGCCGTAGGCCGACGCCGGACCGGAGTAAGGGTGGATCGCGCCGATGCGGATTTCCTTGTCGTCGGCGCCGGTGTCGTACTTCTTCTGGGCCAACGCCGCAGACCCGGCTGTCACCAAGGCCAGCGCGGCCACGAACAACGTGCGTTTCTGTCGCGTCATGGTGCAAGTCTCCTCGGTGGTTGGAGTTGCCATTCAACGCCTTGCAGGGCGGTGGGCCGGTCCGGGTCAACCCGTAGCCACCAAAAGAAAACGGGCCCGCCGAAGCGGGCCCGTCATCCCTGGCCGCCACCGGCCCGGCGTGACCGGCCGGCCGAAGGCGCTACAGGTTGGGGTGGATCAGGTGCTTGCCCGCAGGCATGCGGGCAGATCCTTCGCCAGGCACTCGCGCGCCCGCAGGGGCTCGCGCGGCCCGGGCTCAGCGTCCGTAGACCTTGCCGAACAGCACCCAGGTCTTGCCGTCGAACTTGGCCAGCTGCTCACGCTCGATCGGGAAGAAGTCGTCCGGACCGGTCTTCACGTTCACCCCGGGCAGCAGCATCGGCAGCGTCATGTCCAGCGATGCCGCCTGCTTCATGACGTTCTCGCGGGTCAGGTTGTCGCCAGCCTGCTTCAGCACCTGCACCAGGCCCTGCGCAGCGGTGTAACCGAACACGTTGTTCACGTCTTTCAGGTCGGCGCTGGGGTGGTACTTCTTCATCCACGCCAGCCAGTCGTCCCATTCCTTGCCCTTCTGGAACTGCGGGTCGGTCGGGTCCTTCAGGTAGCTGGCGGTGAAGATGCCAACGCCGTTCTCGGCACCGGCCGGGATCATCACCGCGCCGACCGAGGCCGACACGCTGTTGAGGTAGTGCGTGGGCTTCCAGCCAATGTCAGCTGCCTTCTTGATCGCCTGCGCCGCAAACTTCGGCGTGGTGATGTTGAAGAAGGTGTCCGCGCCAGAGCCCTTCAACGACACCATCTGGCTGTCGATGGTGGGGTCGGTCACCTCGTAGCTGATCTTCGAGACGATCATGGTCTTGGCCTTGTCGCCCAGGCCGTCTTCGAAGCCCTTCAGGTAGTCCTTGCCGTAGTCGTCGTTCTGGAAAAGGACGGCGATCTTGGCGCCGGGCTTGGTGTCCAGGATGTGGGCCGCGAACACCTTGGCTTCACTCTGGTAGTTGGGCTGCCAGCCCATGGTCCAGGGGAAGTTCTTCGGATCACCCCACTTGGTGGCACCAGTGGCCACGAACAGCTGCGGCACCTTCTTGGTGTTCATGTACTTGTGGATCGCGCTGTTGGGCGGCGTGCCCAGCGGGTTGAAGACCAACAGCACTTCTTCTTCTTCCACCAGCTTGCGGGCCTGCTCCACCGTCTTGGCGGGGTTGTAGCCGTCGTCCAGGCTGATCCACTTCAGCTTGCGGCCATTGACGCCGCCTTCGGCGTTGACCTTGTCAATGTAGGCGCCGATGGCCTTGCCGATGGCGCCGTAGGCCGACGCCGGGCCCGAATAGGGGCTGATGCCGCCGATCTTGATTTCCTTGTCGTCAGCGCCGACGTCGTATTTTTTCTGGGCCAGTGCAGCGCCGCTGACCAGCAGCGAGGCCAGGCCCGCCACGGCCAGGGTAAGAGGGTTGAGTCGCATGGTGCAGGGTCTCCTTGGGTGAGGGTAAATATCAGAACGATGAAACGGCAGGCTGTGTTGTCGGTGTCAACCCGATGCCTTGGCCCGCAAGCGGTACCAAGCCTTGTAGATGCCGCCCATCACGCCCATGGGCAGCAGGTACATGAAGCCGATGAGCACCAGGCCATAAATGGCCGCTGGCGCTGACTTGGAAATCTCGTCGGCGATGTTGGGAACAAACTGGATGAAGATGCCGCCGAAGATCGCACCGGGGATCGACGCCAGGCCGCCCACCACCACGCCCACCAGCAGGAAGATCGACAGGTTGACGGTGAAGCTGTCGGGCGAGACGAAGGCCACCACGATGGCCCCCAGCGCACCCGCCACGCCGGTGACGCCGGCCGACACGCCGAAGGTCATGCTCTTGAACACCGGCAGGTTGATGCCCATGGCGGTGGCGGCGATCGGGTGGTCGCGCACAGCGATCAGAGCCCGGCCCACGCGGCCGCGCAACAGGTTCCAGGCCAGCAGGAACATCAAGGCCGCCACGGCCAGTGTGAAGAAGTACAGCCAGCGGTCGGCGCTGAAGGGTTGGTCGAGAAAGCGGAAGCTGAAGGGCGCCTCGGGCTTGGTCAGCACGATGCCTTGCACACCGCCGGTGTAGCCCTCGATCTTCTTGTACTTCAGCAACTGCGGCACCGCCAGCGCCAGCGCAAAGGTGGCCAGCGCCAGGTAATGCCCGGCCAGCCGCAGCGCCGGAAAGCCCACCAGGAAGCCGAAGACGAAGCACACCATGAAGGCCGCCGGCAGCGTCGCCCAGTAGGGCACGCCCACCTTGTCCATCAGGATGGCGGCGGTGTAGGCGCCGAAGGCATAGAAAGCGCCGTGTCCCAGCGAGATCTGGCCGTTGAAGCCGGTGAGGATGTTCAGGCCCAGGATGGCCACGGCATACACCAGCACCAGGTTGAACTGGAACACCCGGTAGTTCTTGACCAGGAAGGGCAGCACCATCAGGGCCACCAGGAGCAGGACGCCCCCGATCCAGACCCACTTGCGATCAATCGATTGGCTCATCAGATCGGCTCCATGGCCACAGCGCAGCAGGGGGAGTTCAGCAAGCAAACGCCGCAGATCCGGCCTGGCCAGACCGCAGGGGTTGCCCCCTTGAGGGGGAGGCGGCCGCAGGCCGCATCGGGGGTGGGCCGGTTCATACGCGTGTCACCACTTTCTTGCCGAACAGGCCGTCAGGCCGCAACGTGAGCGTGCCCACGATCAGCACCAAGGCCACGGTCAGCTTCAGCTCGGTGCCGATCACATAGGCGCCCAGCAGGTTCTCGAGCACGCCCACCACCAGGCCGCCGAACACCGCACCCAGCGGGTTGTCGATGCCACCCAGCAGCGCGCCGGCAAAGCCATACAGCAGGATGCCGGCCATCATGTTGGGGTCGAGGAAGACGATGGGTGCGACCATCATGCCGGCCACGGCGCCGATGGCGGCCGCCAGGCCCCAGCCCAGACCCAGCATCCAGCTCACCCGGATGCCCACCAGCTTGGCTGAATCGGGGTTCTGCGCTGCCGCGCGCATCGCCAGGCCGACCGAGGTGTACTTGAAGAATGCGAACAGCGCGAACAGCACCACCAGCAGCACGCCGGCCGAGCCGACCTGGTGTGCCGAGAAGTACTTGGTGTCGAACCAGGCGTCTTTCGGGAACGGGCTGTCGAAGGCCTTGATCGTGTGGTCGAAGAACATGCCCGACAAGGCGTTGAAGATCAGCAGCAGACCGATGAAGACGATCACGTTGGTCAGCACCGGTGCCTTCTCGATCGGGCGCAGCACGATGCGCTGCACCAGCAGGCCGCCGGCGAACGACACCGCCACGGTGAAGAAGAACGCGGCCCAGTACGACCAGCCGGCCTCGTTGATCAGCGCCCAGGCGATGAAGGTGCTGAACGTGGCCATTTCGCCCTGGGCGAAATTGATGTGGTGGGTGGCCTGGTAGATCATCACCAGGGCCAGGGCGACCGAGCCGTAGATGATGCCGTTGGCCAGGCCGGAAAAGACTTGATAGAGGAGTGCTTCCATGACGGTCCGTGACTGTTCAATAGCCGAGGTAGGCGCGGCGCACCGACTCGTCGTTCTTGATCTGCTCGGCCGGGCCCGACAGCGCCACCGTGCCCGTTTCCAGCAGGTAGGCGTGGTGCGCCAGGTTCAGCGCCAGGCTGGCGTTCTGTTCGACCAGCAGCATGCTGACGCCGTCTTCGGCGTTGATGGTGCGCATGATGCGGAAGATCTCGGCCACGATCAGCGGTGCCAGGCCGAAGCTGGGTTCATCGAGCAGCAGCAGCTTGGGCCGCAGCATCAGCGCGCGGCTGATGGCCAACATCTGCTGCTCGCCGCCAGACAAGGTGCCGGCCTGCTGGTTGCGGCGCTCGGCCAGCCGCGGGAAACGCGTGTAGGCCCGGTCCATGTCGCGCGCCACATCGGCCTTGTCGCTGCGCACATAGGCGCCCAGCCGCAGGTTTTCGTCGACCGACAGCGCGGTGAAGGTGCCGCGGCCGTCGGGCACATGGGCCACGCCCAAGCGCACGATGGCGTCGGTGGCCTTGCCCACCAGCTGCACCTCACCGGCGCCGGTGTCCATCGTCATGCTGCCGGTGGTGCGCACGATCTGGCACAGCGCGCGCAGCGTGGTGGTCTTGCCGGCGCCATTGGCGCCCAGGATGGTGGTGATCTGGCCAGCCTCGATCGCGAAATCGATGTCGAACAGCACCTGCGTGGCGCCGTAGAAGGCGCTGAGCTTCTTGGCTTCGAACAGCTTAGCCATGGGCGGCCTCGTTCTCGGCAGAACCCAGATACGCGGCAATCACGTCGGGGTGCTGCTGGATGTGCGCGGGCGTGCCCTCGGCGATCTTTTTGCCGAAGTTCAGCGCCACGATGTGGTCGGACACGCTCATGACCAGGCTCATGTGGTGTTCCACCAGCAGCACGGTGATGTTCAAGCGGTTCTGCACGTCGAGGATCAGCCGGCCCAATTCGCCCAGCTCTTCATGGTTCAAGCCTGCGGCAGGCTCGTCGAGCAGCAGCAGCTTCGGGTCGGCAGCCAGCGCGCGGCCCATCTCCACCCGCTTCTGGGTGCCGAAGGGCAGGTCGCCGGCCGGGCGGTCGGCGAACGGGGTCAGTTCCAGGTACTCCATGATCTGGTCGGCGCGTTCGCGCAGGCGCTTCTCTTCAGCTGTCACGCTGGGCAGGCGCAGGGCGCTGGCCAGGAAGCCGGCCGACGAGCGCGAGTGCGCGCCGATCATGATGTTGTCGCGCACCGGCAAGGTGCGGAACATGGCCAGATTCTGGAAGGTGCGGCCCATGCCGAGTTTCGAGATCTCATGCGTGGGCGTGTTGGTGATCGACTGGCCCTCGAACTGGATGTCACCCGCCTGGTAGTTGTAAAGCCGTGACATGCAGTTGAAAAGCGTGGTCTTGCCGGCGCCGTTCGGGCCGATCAGGCCGCACACATGACCCTTCTCCACGTCGAAGCTCACGCCGTCGAGCGCTACGATGCCGCCGAAACGGACCGTCACACCACGCACGCTGAGCAGGGGAACTGCTGTGTCTGCCATCGTTATCCTGACCTGCTCCTGAACCAGCAAAAGTTGCACAAGCAAGCATGCTCGGCAACGGTCCGCGTTTATAGGTGCACTGCACCATTGCCCACAACGGGTGCTTGCCCTGACACACGAGCGACATGCCCGCACGGCGCCGGGGCGGCTGCGCTGGCAGGTTCCTGTGCGAGGATCGTCAACCCCTGGATGCGGGGTTGCCGCCCTGCTCCAACCGCCGGTGCGCTGACGCCGGTACCCTCCTGGAGAGTCCGTCATGCCCAGCATCTACGACCAGCACCTGGACCGCAACCCGGCCAACTTCGTCGCCCTGTCGCCGGTGAGTTTCGTCGAGCGCAGTGCCGAGGTCTTCGGCGACCTGCCGGCTGTGGTGCACGGTGCGCGCCGCTATACCTGGGCCCAGGTGCGTGAGCGCGCGGCCCGGCTGGCCGCCGCATTGCGGGCGCTGGGTGTGGGTCGGGGCAGCACCGTCAGCGTGATGCTGCCCAACACCCCCGAAATGGTGGAAGCGCACTACGCCGTGCCGGCGCTCAATGCCGTGCTCAACACCCTGAACACCCGGCTGGATGCACCGTTGCTGGCCTGGCAGATGCACCACTGCGAGGCCAGCGTGCTGATCACCGACCGCGAGTTTGCCGCCACCATGGGCCCGGCCCTGGCCGCGCTGCGCACTGTGCACGGCCGCACGGTGACGGTGATCGACGTCGCTGACAGCGAATACACCGGCCCAGGCGACCGGCTCGGCACGTTGGATTACGAGGCCCTGCTGGCCGCGCACGCGCCACTGGCCGTGCTGGAAGGCCCTGCCGACGAATGGGATGCGATCGCCGTCAGCTACACCAGCGGCACGACCGGCGACCCGAAGGGCGTGGTCACGCACCACCGCGGTGCCTATCTGAATGCGGTGTGCAATGCCGCCACCTGGACGATGCCGCAGTTCCCCATCTACCTGTGGACGCTGCCGATGTTCCACTGCAACGGCTGGTGCTTCCCCTGGACCGTGGCGATGCAGGGAGGCACCCATGTGTGCCTGCGCCGGGTCGATGCCAAGGCCATCCTGGACGCGATGCGCCAGCACGATGTCGACCACTACTGCGCTGCGCCCATCGTGCACAGCCTGCTCTACAACGCGCCCGACGAAATGCGCGCCGGCATCGCCCAGCAGGTTCGCGGCATGGTGGCCGGTGCGGCGCCGCCGGCGGCCATGAGCGAAGGCATGGCCAAGATCGGCTTCGACATCACCCATGTCTACGGCCTGACCGAGGTCTACGGGCCGGCGTCGGTGGCGGTGAAGCGGCCCGCCTGGGCGACCGAATCGCTGAGCGAGCAGACCCGCCTGAATGGCCGCCAGGGCGTGCGCTATGTGCTGCAGGAGGGCCTGACGGTGCGCCACCCCGACACGCTGGCCGAGGTGCCAGCCGACGGCCAGACCATGGGCGAGCTGATGTTCCGCGGCAACATCGTGATGAAGGGCTATCTGAAGAACCCTGCAGCCACCGCCAAGTCGTTTGAAGGCGGCTGGTTCCACACCGGCGACCTGGCGGTGCTGGAGAGCGACCGTTACGCCAAGATCAAGGACCGCAGCAAGGATGTGATCATCAGCGGCGGCGAAAACATCAGCAGCATCGAGGTGGAAGACGCGCTGTACCGCCACCCGGCGGTGGTGGCCTGCGCGGTGGTGGCCCGGCCCGATGCCAAATGGGGCGAGACGCCGGTCGCCTATGTGGAGCTGAAGCCCGGCGCCACGCTGACAGCGGCCGAGCTGGTGGCGCACTGCAAGGGCCTGCTGGCCGGTTACAAGGTGCCGCGCGAGATCCGCTTCGAGGACATCCCCAAGACCAGCACCGGCAAGATCCAGAAGTTCCAGCTGCGCGAACGGGTGAAGTCCGCGTCCGCCATCGATTGAAAGGCCCACCATGCTGACCACCGACGACCCGCTGCTGCTGCGCACGCAGGATGCGCGCGGCGTGATCACGCTCACGCTGAACCGCCCGCAGGCTTTCAATGCGCTGAGCGCAGCCATGCTGACGGCGCTGCAGACTGAGCTGGATGCCATCGCGCAGGACGCCAGCGCCCGCCTGCTCATCATCCAGGCAGCCGGCAAGGCCTTTTGCGCCGGGCATGACCTGAAGGAGATGCGCGCTGTGCCCAGCCAGGCGTATTACGAGGTGCTGTTCGCCCAATGTGGCCGCATGATGCTGGCCATCCAGCACCTGCCGGTGCCGGTGATCGCCCAGGTGCAGGGCATCGCCACGGCGGCCGGCTGCCAGCTGGTGGCGATGTGCGACCTGGCGGTGGCCGCGTCAGACGCGCGCTTTGCCGTCAGCGGCGTCAACCTGGGCCTGTTCTGCGCCACGCCCAGCGTGGCGCTGTCACGCAACCTGGGCCGCAAGGCCGCCTTCGAGATGCTGGTGACCGGCGCTTTCATCAGCGCCGATGAAGCCCGGGTCAGGGGCCTGGTCAACCGCGTGGTGCCGCCGGCGCAGTTGGCCGCCGAGGTCGAGACGCTGGTAGCCGCCATCGTCGCCAAGCCGCGCCTGCCATTGGCTCTGGGCAAGGCCCTGTTTTACCGCCAGCTGGAAGTGGGCATCGAGGCCGCCTATGCCGATGCCGGCGAGACCATGGCCTGCAACATGATGGACCACAGCGCGCTCGAAGGTGTGCAGGCCTTCATCGACAAGCGCCCGCCCGACTGGAACCTGCGCTGATCGGTCAGGACTTGGCCGAGACCTTGTGCCGCATCAGGCGGCCACGTTCTCGTTCCCACTCCCGGTCTTTCGTCGCATTGCGCTTGTCGTGCTCGGCCTTGCCCTTGGCTAGCGCGATCTCGGCTTTGACCCGCCCGGCCTTGTAATGCAGATTCAGCGGCACCAGCGTGAAGCCCTTTTGTTCCACCTTGCCCACCAGGCGGCGGATCTCGGCCTTGTGCATCAGCAGCTTCTTGGTGCGGTCAGCCTCGGGGCTGACATGGGTGCTGGCCGAGCGCAGCGCGTTGATGCGGCAGCCGATCAGGTACAGCTCGCCATCCTTGATCAGCACATAGCCGTCGGTCAGCTGCACCTGGCCGGCGCGGATGGCCTTGATCTCCCAGCCGGCCAGCACCATGCCTGCCTCGTGGCGCTCTTCGACGTGGTAGTCGTAGCGGGCGCGGCGGTTTTCGGCAATCGGCCCGGAAGGCTTGGCCGCCTTGGCGGCTTCTTTGCGTGAAATGGTGAGCGTGGACATGGCAACCAGTGCAATGCGGCCGGACGGTGGCTGACCGGGCGACCTCTAGAATTGCGCCATTGTATGAAGCACGTGAAAAAGTCCGTGCTGCTGTGGTACTCGGCCCGCGAGATGTACGGCCTGGTCACCACAGTGGCTGCCTACCCCGGTTTCCTGCCCTGGTGCGAAAAGGCCGAAGTTCTGCAGGAAGACACTTCGGGCATGACGGCCCGGCTGCACCTGCAGTTTGCCGGGCTGCACCATGCCTTCACCACCCGCAACACCCACGAGACGGATCGCTCCGTGGTGATGGCACTGGTCGACGGCCCGTTCTCCGACCTGGACGGCACCTGGCGCTTCCTGCCCGTCGGCGATGCGGCGCAGTCGGCCTGCCGGGTCGAGTTCGACCTGCGCTATGCGTTTGCCAACCGCGCCTTCGAGGCGGTGCTCAGCCCGGTGTTCGACCGCGTGGCCAATACCTTCGTCGACAGCTTCGTGCAGCGTGCGCGCCAGAAATATGGCGACCGCTGAAGCAGTTGCCGCAGCCGACATGGCTGCAGGGCTGATCGCGGTGGAAGTGGCCTGGTCAGCCGCGCCGCAGCAGGTAGAGCGGCTCCGCCTGCAACTGCCGGCGCGCAGCACCGCACTGGCGGCGCTGCGCGCCAGCGGCCTGCTCGAGCGCCTGGGTGCCGCGTTGCTCGACAGCCTGACGCTGGTGCTGTGGGGCCGCGCGATCGAGCCCGGCACCGTGCTGCGCGACCAGGATCGGCTCGAGCTGCTGCGGCCGCTGCAAGTCGACCCGAAGGAGGCGCGGCGTCTGCGCTACCGGCGCGACGGCGTCCGGCCGCGCCGCAAGCTGCCGAAACGCTGAGTACCCCCCTGCAGCGGCAGGTCAGCCGTAAATCGGCGACCAAGCCACCGCCAACGAGCCACCGATCAGCGGCCAATGAGCCACCAATCAGCGGCCATTCAGCGGCAGTCAGATGCCACCACGTTGTGGGCCTCGGCCGCTTCGCGGTTGCGCAGGGCATCGTCGACCACGATCCGCTCGCCCTGGGCATTCACCCGCACCAACCGCGTGCCGGCCTCCAGCGTGGCCAAGTGGGCACGGGCACGCTGACAGTTCTCGGCGCGCTGGGCGGCAACGCGCTGTTCGTCGGCACGGGCCTTGGCTTTGGCGTCTGCTTCGGCACGGGCACGGCGCTGTGCCAGTTCCGGGTCGAGCGGCGCAGAGGCGGCCAGCGGGCGCGCCGCCGATGCCGCAGTGGCTGCGGGCGCGGGTTGCCGTGCGGCGTTGGGGCGGCGGAGCACGTCCTTGTCAGCCACCTCACGCGGCGGTGGCTGGTCGCTGGCATGCATCTGCCCCTTGCTGTCCTTCCACACGTATTGCGCCTGCACCTGCGCGGGTGCCAATGCCGCCAGCAGCAGCGCGCTGGCAATCCAAGGAAGCAGGCGAGGGCGGACAGGAGGCATGGCGCGCGTTCCGATGCTGAGCAACGCGCAGTGTAGCGAGGCGCTTCCTTTCGAAGCAGCTGGTTTTTGCCCGCTCCGTATACTCATCGTTTGCGTCTGGAGCCTCCCCATGCGCCTTCTAGGCAAAGCGCTCACCTTCGACGATGTGTTGCTGGTGCCTGCCTTCTCGCAGGTGTTGCCACGCGACACCTCGCTTGCGACCCAGCTGTCGCGCAACATTTTTCTGAACCTGCCGCTGGTGTCTGCCGCGATGGACACCGTGACCGAGGCGCGCCTGGCGATCGCCCTGGCGCAGGAAGGTGGCATCGGCGTCGTGCACAAGAACCTCACGCCCAAGCAGCAGGCGGCCGAGGTGGCACGTGTCAAGCGCTATGAATCCGGCGTGCTGCGCGACCCCATCACCGTGTCGCCCGGCGTGCCGGTGCGCGATGTCATCGCCCTGAGCCGCCAGCACGGCATCTCGGGCTTCCCGGTGGTCGAAGACGGCCGGGTGGTCGGCATCATCACCGGGCGTGATCTGCGCTTCGAGACCCGGCTGGACGCGCCGGTGCGCGAGATCATGACGCCGCGCGACAAGCTCATCGTCGTCAAGGAAGGCGCCACCATCTCCGAAGGCAAGGCGATGATGCACCGGCACAAGCTGGAGCGGGTGCTGGT
>JBBRJU010000008.1:0-16208 GCA_038218895.1 Burkholderiales bacterium | reverse complement strand
GCGGCACGCAGCCGATGGACGCCAGCGCGCTGGCTGGCACCACCGTGCTCTTGGTCGAGGACAACCAGGAGCTGGCCGACGTGACGGTGTTGCTGTTGCAGTCGTATGGCTGCGAAGTGCGCCGCGCCTGCACTGTGGACGACGCGCTGGCCCAGCTCGCGGCCGACAGCGGCGTGCAGCTGGTGCTCAGCGACATCGTGATGCCCGGTGGGCGCGACGGGGTGGATCTGGCGCGGGAACTGCGTCGGCGCCAGCCGGCGCTGCCCGTCGTGCTGGTCAGTGGCTACAACACGGCACTGTCCGGGCTGACTGAATTTCTGGTGCTGCGAAAGCCGGTGGCGGCCGACCAACTGTTGCGCACGATGGTGGCTGCGCTGCAGGGCAAGGCGCCGGACATGGACAGCCCCAGGGTTTTATGTTGCGGTGCCCGCGCCTTGGCGGGGCGGGCCCCGACCCTGCAGGCTCAGCGTGCAGAGCCGCGGCGGAACAGGTTGACGACGGCCAGCAGGATCACCGCACCCAGCAGCGACACCAACAGCGACCCGATGCTGAACGCGCCGTCGTTGATGCTGCCCGCGCCCACCAATGGCGAGATGAACCAGCCGCCCAGCATGGCGCCGACGATGCCCACGACCACGTTGAGAAAGATGCCTTGCTGGCCATCGGTCTTCATGATCATGCTGGCGACCCAACCAATCAGGCCACCGACGACCAGCCAGATGATGAAGTTCATGGAATTCTCCAAAGAAAGTGGGTGATGACCACCCTGTGGCAAGGCGCATGCCACGTGGCTGGCGGGGCATCTGTGCCTTCGCCTGCGCCCACACCTTGCAGACGCCAGGGCCAAACGCCAGTGCCAGACGCCGGTGCCAGACGCCGGTGCCAGACGCCAATAACAGTGGCAGTGGCGGCCCTTCGAGGCCGCAGACCACCGGGCGCCGTGCGGCTACGGTGGCGTGTTGCCCACCGCTTCGCCGGTGGCTGCGTAGTCCCTCAGCCGGTTGTACAGCGTCTTCAGGCTGATGCCCAAGGTGGCGGCGGTGCGCTCCTTGTGGTGGTGAAAGTGGCGCAGCGTAGCCAGGATCAGCGCCCGTTCGGCCTGCGCCATCGACACCCCGATCGGCAGCACCACCGACAAGCCGGCCCCGGCGGCCTCAACAGCCCCAGCCGACTGCGGCACCCCGCCCATGGCGGCCGCCAGTGGCGCACCTGCCGGCGCTGGTGTTGCAGCCGGTATCGGGGCAGGCAAGGCAACCGGCGCCGCTTCTGCTGCGGTGCCTGGCGCAGCGGCTGGCTGCGTCAGCGGCGCCCAGGCCGACGCCGACGCGGTGCTGGCGCTGTCCAGGTGCGGCAGCCAGCTGGTGTCGATCACCGGGCCGCTGGCCATCACGTAGGCGCGCTGCACCGCATTGCGCAGTTCTCGCACGTTGCCGGGCCAGCGGTGGCGGCCCAGGTGGGCCAGGGCCTCATCGCTGAAGCCCTTGGCGCTGCCTTCCTGTGCAATGACCTGCTGCAGAAAGTGGTTGGCCAGCAGCGGCACGTCCGACAGGCGCGCCCGCAGCGGTGGCAGCTCGATCGGGAACACGTTCAGCCGGTAGAGCAGGTCTTCGCGCAGCTTGCCGTCGGCCACCGCCTGCATCGGCTGCCGGTTGGTGGCGGCGATCACCCGCACATCGGTCTCTTGCGTGGTGGTCGAGCCCACCCGCATGTAGCGACCGGTCTCCAGCACCCGCAGCAGCTTGACCTGCAGCTCCAGCGGCATCTCGGTGATCTCGTCGAGGAACAGCGTGCCGCCATTGGCCCGCTCGAAAAAGCCCTGGTGCATGCGGTCGGCGCCGGTGAAGCTGCCTTTCTCGTGGCCGAAGATCTCGCTTTCGATCAGGTTGCGCGAGATGGCGCCGCAGTTGACGGCCAGGAACGGCTGCTTGCGGCGGCGGCTCAAGTCGTGCACCGTCTGCGCCACCACTTCTTTGCCCGAGCCGCTTTCACCGGTGATGAACACGGTGACGGCGGTGACCGCCACGCGCGCCACCTGCTCGTACAGCCGGCGCATCGGCGCTGAACTGCCCCACAGGTGGCCGAAGTGGCCGTCTTCAGACACGGTGGCAGCCATGCTGGCGACCTCGGCCTTCAGCGCGGCGGGTTTCATGAAACGCGACAGCACACCTTCGAGCTGGCGCATGTTGATCGGCTTGACGAGGTAGTCGGCTGCACCCAGGCGCAACGCCTTGATCGACGTGTCGAGCGACGCGTGGCCAGTGATCAGCACCACCTCGCAACTGGCGGCAAACTGCTCGTCGGTGAACAGGTCCATGCCGTTGCCGTCGGGCAGCTGCAGGTCCAGCAGCACGATGTCAGGCTGCTGCAGGGCGATCTGGCGGCGTGCGTCGCGCAGGGTGTGGGCCACCGCCACGGTGAACCGGTCGCCGGTGATCATGGCGCGCAGGGTGAGCGCCGCGTCGGGGTCGTCCTCGACGATCAGGACATGGCGTATGCTGGGGCCGGCGGTGTGGGGCTTCTTGGGCAAGGGGATCCTCTTGACGGCCGGGCACGGGCGTGCGGCGCGCTTTTGCAGCAGATTCTGCTGCAAACACGAGCCACCGCGCCAGCGCGGTGGCTGGCGCCGCTGCACCGGTCCTGGGGCGCAGCAGTGGCGGTACCGGCCGTGCATGAATTGCTGCAGCAGCCCGCTGCGCGCCAGCAGCGTCTGGCTGACGCCGTCGCACACCATCGCCATGGCAGTGGACGCGCTGGCGCGCGCCGTGCACCGGCCGGCTAACGCTTGGCCGGCACTGGCGGTTCGTCCGGCCAGGCACACGGGTCGACCGATGCGTCCTGGCCGGGGTCGATGAATGGCAGCAGCGCAGCCACCGGTGCGGCAATCACTGCCAGCGCGGCCGCTGCCAGTGCCTTGCCTGCCAGCGCGCGGCCATCCAGGCCCACTTGTGGATCGGCCAGCGTGCCAGTCACCAGCACCGGGGCGCGCAGCGACAGCGGCGAAAAATCCTTGGGCCGGGACCGTGCGCGCAATGCCAGAGTCTCGGTGCGCAGGTTGACCTGGCCATCCACCCGCAGGGTGCTGTCGGAGTTGTCCAGCACGCCGCGGCGAACCGTCGCCACGCCGTTGTCCACGTCGAGATCCATGCGCGCACAACGCAGCGGCAGCGGTGAATCACCGCGCACCAACACGCCCAGGGCTTGCGCCAGGTCCAGCCCGGCGGCCTCTGTCACCAGATGTGACAAGGTGCCGTCGCGCAGCACCAGCTGCATGCTGCCCTGCAGCGTGGCCAGGATTTGCGCAGTGGAATTGCCCTGCCCCTGCAGGCTTGCATGCGCGCCCAGAACGCCGGTCAGGTAGGACTGCACCGGCTGCGCACCCCCGGCGCGCGCCGTCTGGCGTTCACGCTGCAATGCCGCCTTGCTGCGCTGCGCGGGTTTCCGGGTGGCGGCCGGGGTCTGCATAGCACGCACCCAGCCCGCCATGTCCAGCCCGGTGGCACGCAGGTCCACGTCCCAGCGCGCGGGTGCGCTGCGGCCGTCCAGCTGGGTGCGACCGGTCACTTCGCCGCCGGCCACACTGGCGTGCAGGCCCTGCAACTGCAAGACGCCGCCTTCCAGCAGCACCTGGCCGCGCACCGCTTGCAAGGGCGCCAGCCCGGCGGTACCGAAATCCAGCGCGTCGATGGCCACCGCCACATCGGCGCGCATCACCCGCAGCGATGGCAGGTCGAACTGGCGCTGCGGCAGCAGCTTGCCATCTGCGCGGGGCGGGCTGTCGGGCTGCGGCACGGCGCTGCGGCCTTCTCCCGGCGTGCCCACCGCTGGGCCGAGGTCGGCCAGCAGCAGGCGCGACCCGTTGAGATTGCCGGTCAGGCGCCGCGGTGTCGCTCGGGTATCGAAGCGGAAATCGCCGCCCAGGGCGCTGCGGCCGATGGTGGCCTGGACGCCACGCAGCCACCACACGCCGTCGTCATGCGCCAGCCGGCCTGTGAGCTGGAACGCCGGTGTGCGTGGCAGCGTGACGCCCAGCGGCGCACCCACCGCTGCCAGTGACGGGCCGCCGAAGCGCAGTGCACCATCCAGGCGCCGGGCGCTGAGCAGCGCGGCTGCCTGGCCGTCGAACAGCAGCCGGGCAGCGCCGGCCGTGCCCTCCACACGCACACGCACCGCTGGTGCGTCGTGGGCGGCGGTGTCGTCTTGCAGTAGCGGCAGTGCGCCGCCCGCCTGCAGATCCAGCTGCAACGGCAGCGCTTGCCACCGCCCGGTGATGGACGCACGGTAGCCCGGCGCGGGTGCGCCGGCTTGCGCCAAGGGCTGGCCACCACCAGGGGCCGATGCCGGCGGCTGGTCTTGCCCGCCGTTGGGCGGCCGGGTCGCTTCACCACCGGTGAGTCGGATATCCAACGCAGTGTCGAGCACCGCATCGTCGAGCACCGCGTGGCCGGCGCCCACCTGCAGGCTGCCGAAGCGCGGCAGCGGCGAAAGGTCATCGCCTGCCATCGCCCTGGGCTGGCCACCGCCCAACGCCCAGCTGGCGCGGCCATCGGCCAGGCGCAGCAGGCGCAGGTCCAGCTTTCGCGCGCTGAGTGCATGCACACGCAGCACTTCACCCTGGTGCCAGCGCCACAGGTCGCCCCAGCGCCAGGCCAGCACGGCGTCGTCGGCCTGCAGCAGATGCGGCGCGGCCACGCCTTGTGCGGCGCCAACCGTCAGCCGGCCCAGCTGCAGCCTGGGTGCACCCAGCAAGCGCAGGTGGAAGCGGCCGTCCATCTGCACCGGCACCTGCGCCCCCGCAGCCGCCTGGCGCGCCAGCGGGCCGCGCAAGAAAGGCCAGCCGGTGGCTTCGCCGATGGCCAGGCCCACGACCAAAACCGCCAGCATGCCGGCGGCCAGCCACAGCGCCTTGCGGTGTGTTTTGCGCGGACCAACGGAATCACCAGCGCCGGGGCCGGGCGGGGTGCGCTTGGAGCGCATCGTCAGGCGGTGCTCAGCGGTAGATGTCGGCAGCGCGGTTGTCCTGCCATTGTCTGGACAGGTGGTCGGCATCGTCGTCGTTGCGCGGGCGCACGCCCATCAGGATGCCGCCCTGCTGGATGCCGGTCTCGTACTGCTTGACACGTTCTTCCGGGATGCCCCAGCCGATCAGCGCACCGATCAGCGTGCCGGCCGCGCCGCCTGCGCCGGCACCTGCCAGCGCGGCGGCCACCGGTCCCGCAATCACCAGGCCCAGGCCCGGCAGCGCGATGCTGGTGCCCACCGCCGCCACGGCTGCGGCAATGGCGCCCACGGTGCCGCCGATGCCGGCACCGATGCCGGCACCTTCGGCCGCCTTGCTGCCCAGCTCGGTGGTGCTGGCCTGGCCACCGCTGAAATGGCGCTGGCGAGTTTCATCCGACATCACCAAGTTCACATCGTCTTTGCTGTAGCCGCGGTCGACCACACCCTGGTAGGCGCGTTCGGCACTGTCGCGGTCGGGAAAGAGGCCGGTCATCACGCGGGTCTGGTCTGCCATGGTGTGCTCCTTGGAGGTTGAGGTGGTGCCCATCCGGCAAACGCCGTGCCCGCTGCAACCTTGGCGCGGGCCTGGAGCCGCCATGGTGCAGCCATGGTGCAGCCGAGACAGCAGGCACCGCACTTGCCCTTGTCGGCTCTGACCACCCCCCGGGTGCACCCAGGACGCCGTTTTTTCGCACGCGTGCATGCGCCAGCAAGCAGGTGCCGCGCGCCTGCCCACACCACGAGGTGCTGCTGTCCTACGCCAGCACCGCATGCCGCACGCCAAGATGACTGGTCGGCGAACAGTCGTGAACTTGAACAGGAGCTGCAATGATCCATACCCCTGCGCTGGCAGACAACGAATTGTTGGCCGAGTTTCTGCATGCTGATTGCTCCACCTGGATGAACCAGCTCGAAGCCACGGCCCTGCCCTTGGGAATGGTGCTGTATGCATCCGGCCATGGGTCGGACTATGTCTATTTCCCGACCACTGCCATCGTATCGCTGCCCTGCCTGACTGCCGGTGGCGGCACGGCTGAAGTGGCGGCTGTCGGCAAGGACGGCGTGGTCGGCGTCGCGGCAATCACTGGGGGCCGCTCGGCCACCTGGGGCGCCATGGTGCAGATCGCCGGCGCGGGTTTCAAGGTGCCGGCGCAGGTGTGGAAAGCCGAATTCGATGCCAGCGGTGTGGTCAGGCACGTGACGCTTCGCTACCTGCAATCGCTGTTTTCGCAGATCTGCCAGACCGCGCTGTGCAACCGCCACCATTCGATTGAAAGGCAGCTTTCCCGCTGGCTGCTGCACGCGCTGGACCGCTTGCCTGGCAACGAGGTCGTGATCACGCAGGAATTGATCGCCAACGCGCTGGGCGTGCGCCGCGGCGGCGTGACCGAGGGCGCACTGAAGTTGCAACGGGACGGCGTGATCCACTATGCACGTGGCCACATCACAGTGCTGGACCGGCGCCGACTGGAGCGCTGCGCCTGCGAATGTTATGGCGTGGTGACCCGCGAATGCACCCGCCTGCAACCCGAGTTACTGGCAGCCTGACGGGCGGCGCTTTCGCAAGGGCTGCCAGGCGATCAGGCGACACCATGATGTCCAGGGCCGGGTTGGTCGGGCTGACGGCATTGGCCACCCTGGCCGCCGTGTTGGTGGTGCAGAACTGGACCGGCGCCGAGAAGAAGATCGAGCAGCAGTTGCCGCGCCTGTACGACAGCGACGATGGCGAGTTCAGGCGCGCGCTCAGCTCCTTGCTCGGGCCGCAGATCGTCGAGGGCAACAAGGTCGAGACCTTGCTCAACGGGGACCAGATCTTCCCGTCGATGTTGGGCGCGATCCGGGTGGCGCAGTCCACCATCACGTTCGAAACCTACATCTACTGGTCGGGCAGCATCGGCCGCGACTTCGTCGACGCGCTCTGCGAGCGCGCCCGCGCTGGCGTGCGTGTGCACGTGCTGCTCGACTGGGTCGGCAGCCTGAAGATGGAACAGGCCCTGTTCGACGAGATGAAGCAGGCGGGTATCCAGCTTGAGCGCTTCCACGAACCGCAATGGGCCAACTGGGGCAAGCTCAACAACCGCACCCATCGCAAGCTGTTGATCGTCGATGGCCGCATCGGCTACACCGGGGGCGTCGGCATCGCCGACCAGTGGCGCGGTCAGGCCCGCAATCCGGATGAATGGCGCGACAGCCACTTCCGCATCGAGGGCCCGGTGGTGGCGCAAATGCAATCGGTCTTTCTCGACAACTGGATGCGTGTCACTGGTGCCGTGCTGCATGGCGACGCCTATTTCCCGGCGCTCAAGCCTGCCGGTGGGCTGGCGGCGCAGATGTTCAGCAGCTCGCCGAGCGGCGGCAGCGAGAGCATGCAGCTGATGTACCAGCTGGCCATCACTGCAGCTCGGCGCAGCATTGATCTGGCAAACGCGTACTTCGTGCCCGATGCGATGACGATCAACATCCTGGTCGACGCCGCGCGCCGCGGCGTCAAGGTGCGCGTGATCGTGCCCAGCGGCCACATCGATTCGGAGGTCGTGCGCAAGGCTTCCCGTGGCAGCTGGGGACCGATGCTGCAAGCCGGTGTCGAGATCGCCGAATTCCAGCCGACGATGTTCCATGTCAAGAGCCTGGTCGTCGATGGCATGTTCTCGTCGATCGGCTCGACGAATTTCGACAACCGGTCATTCCGGCTCAACGATGAGGCCAATCTGAACGTGCTGGACCCAGCATTCGGTGCCACCCAGCAGCGTGTGTTCGACCAGGACTGGTCTCTGGCCCGACCCGTCACGCTGGCCGAATGGCAGGCCCGGCCATGGCACGATCGTCTGCTGGAGCGGCTGGCAACGCTGCTGCACAGCCAACTCTAGGCGCCCATGGCGCAGCGCCGGCACATGGCCTACAGCGCTTTTTGGCGCTGTCCTACGGCAGCGTCGCAGCCGCAGGACCGATGCTGTCTGGGCGTGTACCGGCTGCTCTCGGCGTCGGCGGGAGCCCCGCTTGAACTGCGCTGCGGTCCATGCCTGCGACACATTCCCACACGCACTTCCCCCCACACTCCCCCACGCACTCCCCCACCAACTGCCAAGGACTGTCCATGACCAATTCCGCCCCCCGCAACGACCACACCCTGCAACTTGACCAGGCTGCGATAGATGCTGCCAAGAAGAATCTTGGCGACGGCGCCATCACCCCTGCCTATGGGCCGTGGCGTGACGCCATCGTCGCGCTGCTCAACGACGCCCTGGCCACCGAGCTGGTGTGCGTGCTGCGCTACAAGCGTCACCACTTCACCGCGCACGGCCTGAGTTCCCCGAAGATCGCCGAGGAATTCATGGTGCATGCGCGCGAGGAAACAGCCCATGCGGATTTGCTGGCCGAGCGCATCGTGCAGTTGGGTGGCGACCCCGACTTCTCACCCGACACCTTGCTGCAGCGCAGCCATGCCGCCTACGATACGTCGTCGGACTTGAAGGCCATGGTGCGCGCCAACCTGGTGGCTGAACGTGTGGCGGTGGAAAGTTACCGGCAGATGATTGCGCTGGTCGGCGACAAGGATCCGACCACGCGCCGCATGTTGGAGTCCATCCTGAACGACGAGGAAGAGCACGCCGACGAATTGAAGGACATGCTTGAAGAGTGATCGCCGCCACTGCTTCTGGCCGCAGCAATCTCCGCATTGCATCGGGCCAGCACTGCGCTTCGGTGCGCCGCTGCGCCAGCCTTCGGCCACCGGGATGTCGCCATTGGAGAGAACGAGGGACTGGCGCGAAATCAAAGATCGGTGGCAATCGCGACGATCGCACGAAGGTGCACCGAAACCCCACTGCCAGCGAAGACACGCCAGGGCCGCTGGCTTGTCGGCATGGGCATGGCGGCTGCGAAGGCGCCTGTGAAATCACAATCGCGCCAGCCCCGGGCAAGCGTCACCTTGCAGCGGCGCATTCATGCCACGCGCCCCAGCGCCCAGCGGCCCGCCGCGGCTGCGGCGGCGGTGAGCGCCGAGCCCCAGGCGATGTCGACCAGGACCAGGCGCAGGGGCCAGCCGCGCAGCGTGGCCAGGTTGCTGAGGTCGTAGGTGGCATAGGCGAAGAAGCCGAACAGCGCGCCGGCCAGCACCGCGCGCCACCAGGGTGCATCGGCAGGCGCTGCCAAGCCGCCGACCAGCACCGAAGGCACCACGGCAAAGAGCATGACCCCGAGCGGGTACAGCAGGTAGAACACACCGCCCGCAGCCAGATTGGGGGAGTCGGCCATCAAGTGGCCGATGCCATCGCGATAGAACGACTTGGCGATGACGCCCAGCCAGAGCACATCCAGGACCAGCATCGCCACCGCAGTGGCGCCGTAGGCGGCGAGGTAACTCAGCATCTTGGTTGCATCCTGCTTGGTTGTTAGAAGAAACCGGATGGATTGCCGGGCAAGGCCACTGGCGCGGCGCCATCGGACAGGCGGCACCGCTGCGGGTTTTTTTTCGGGGCGGTCACTCAGACCACGGCAGTCAGCGCGAAGGCGGCGGCGCAGGCCACAGGCGCCGCCGCAGCAGCAACGCCGTGGCGCCCAGCAGCAGCAGCAGCGCGGCCGGCGGCTCGGGCACCACCTGCACCACCTTGCCGGCGTAGTCGACGATGAACAGGGCGCCATCGGCCCCCTCGCCGAAGGACGCGATATTGCCCAGCGGCCCCGCCGCGCCGGCGTCGAGTTGCGCGGTGAATTCTTCTGCGCCGCCCAGGCTCTGCGCTGAGCCGTCGGCAGCGACGGCCCAGATGCGGCCGCTGATGAAATCGCCGAAGACGTAGCGCCCCCACAGCGGCGAGCCAGTCTGGCGCACGACATGCCCGCCTGTGACCGACGCGCCAACGCTGTGGTCGTACTCCAGCAGCGGGCCGGTCAGCCCGCCGGGGTCGGCGTCGCCGATGCCGGGGGTGGCGATGCCGCCCTCGCGGATGCGCCAGCCGAAGTTCTGGCCGCCGGCGCTGGCCGCAGCGATGAAGTTGATCTCCTCGCGCGCGCCCTGGCCGACATCGCCGATCCACAGGTTGCCGTTGGCGCGGTCGAAACTGTTGCGGAAGGGATTGCGCAGGCCGCTGGCAAAGATCTCGCCACGCGCACCCGGTGTGCCGGCGTCAGGGTTGTCTGCAGGCACGCCGTAGTTGATGTCGGGGTCGGCGAAATCGTCACGGTTGACGTCGATGCGCAGCATCTTGCCCAGCAGCACGGCCCGGTTCTGCGCGTTGTTGCCGGGGTCGTTGGCGGCGCCGCCGTCCCCGGTGGCGATGTACAGATGGTCGGCGTCGCCGGGCTTGAAGCCGAGCCAGCCTGCCTTGTGGTTGTTGCGGCCGGCCGGCTGGTCCACGCGCAGCAACTCGACGCGGCTGCCAGGGTCGGCGACGCTGGCATCGGCGCTGGTGCGGTAGCTGGCAATCACCGTATCGAGCGAGCTCGGGTCGATGTAGTTGACGAAGAAGCGCCGGTAGCCCGCCGACGCCGCGTCGGCATAGCCAGGGTCGAAAGCCAGGCCGAGCAGGCCCTGTTCGCCACCGCTGGCGACCGCGAGGCTGAGGAAGTTGCGCACCGTGCCGCCCTGCGCAACCTTGACCGTGCCGCCCTGCTCGGCGACGAAGACGCGCCCGTCGGCCAACGGCGCGGTGGCAAACAGCGGGGCGCTCAGGCCGCCGGCGATCAAGCGTGTGTCCAATGTGGCTGCGCCCGCGCCGGGCAGTGCCGCGCAGGCACCCGTCACGAAGATGGCCAAGGTGCGGCGAATGGTCTGTCGAGCATGTTTCATGGGCGGCGTCTCCTGTGCAAGGGCCTGCAAGGCTTCGCTGTGGGCAAGCCGCGCTCCCGCGCGCCATGACAGGGCACGTCGCTTGCTGGAGGCAGCCATGAAGACCTTTGCGCAGGACCCTGAACCGCCAGAACAACCTGCGCTGGATGCCAGCGCAGTCATCGCGCAGGTGCGCGACCAAGCGATGTTCATGATCGACCGGCACGGCCGCATCGCGAGCTGGAACGAGGGCGTCGGGCAGATCCTCGGCTGGGCCGAGGAGGACTGGCTTGGCCAGCCGCTGCGCGTGGCCTTCACACCAGAAGACGCCGACGCCGGCGTGGCCGAAGCCGAGATGCGCACCGCCGACAGCCATGGGCGTGCCGACGACACCCGCTGGATGCTGCGCCGTGACGGCAGGCGGTTCTTCGCCGTCGGCGCGCTGACGCGGCTCGACGATGCCCAGGGCCAGCAGGTCGGCTACCTCAAGGTGCTGCTGGACTTCACGCCACAAAAGGCCGCCGAGCAGGAACGCGAGGGCCTGCTGGCTTCGGAGCGCGAGGCGCGCGCCTGGGCAGAGAACCAGGCCGCTTCGCTGACTGCCGCCGTCGACGCCATCGCCGACGGCGTGTGCATCGGAGACGCGTCGGGCTTCTGGCGCGCCAATGCCGCTGCACTGGCACTGTGGGGCGTGGCCAGCGCGGACGACCTGCGCATCACGCCGTCCGAACTGGTGGCCCGCTTTCGCGTGCGGCGCGACCGCGAAGGCCCGCTGCTCGACCCGGCCGGGCTACCGCTGATGGGTGCGCTGCGGCTGGGCGTGGCCACGTCGCTGGAGCTGTGGGCAACCCAGGTTGACAGCGGACGCGACGTCTTCATGCGTTGCGCTGCGGCACCGATCCTGGTCGGCAGCCAGGCTGCCGGCGCGGTGGTCGTGCACAGCGACCTCACCGAGCGCCTGCAGCTGCACCAGACCGGGCGCGCACTCAGCCATGCGGAGAACGTGCTGCAGCAACGCGACGCCGAGTTGCGGGCCTTGGTCGAAGGCGTGCGCGACTACGCCATCTTCACCATCAGCCCGACGGGCCGCATCACCTCGTGGCACATCGGCGCCGCATTGATGAAGGGCTACAGCGCAGAAGAGGCCATCGGCATGCCCTTCGCGCAGCTGTTCACGCCCAAGGATCGCGCCGCCGGCCGGCCCGCATGCGAGATGGAAGTGGCCGCGCGCTGCGGCGTCTTCAAGGGCGATGGCCGGCGCCTGCGCAAGGACGGCAGCAGCTTCGAGGCCGCCGTGGTGCTGACACCGCTGTTCAGCGTCGACGGTGCGCTGCAGGGCTTCCTGAAACTGACGCAGGACATCACCGAGCGCAAGCGCCTGGAGTCGACGCGCGAGGCCTTGCTGCGCGACGCGCAGGACGCACGCGCCGAGGCCGAGCAGCTGAGCCATTCCAAGGGGGAATTCCTGGCCACCATTTCGCACGAGCTGCGCACACCGCTGTCGGCCATCCTCGGCTGGGCGAGCGTGCTGGAGCGCGGCATGCTCGACGCCGAGACCATCCGCCACGGCCTGGCGGCGATTTCGCGCAATGCGCGCACGCAGGTGCAGTTGATCGAGGACCTGCTCGACATGAACCGCATCGAGACCGGCGGGTTGCGCCTGGAACCCCAGCGTGTCGAGCTTGGCGGCGTGATCGCAGCGGCGATCGATTCGGCGCTGCCCGGTGCCATCGCCAAGGGCATCGGGCTGCAGGCCGTGATCGGCGCCGCCCCTGCCGTGGTGGCCGGCGACGCCATACGCCTGCAGCAAGTGGTGGGCAACCTGCTCAACAATGCCATCAAGTTCTCTACCGCCGGCGGCCAGGTCAGCGTCGTCCTGACACAGGCGCACGACACGGCGCAGATCACGGTGTCCGACAACGGCCAGGGCATCGATGCCAAGTTCGTCGCGCGCATCTTCGACCGCTTCCAGCAGCAGGATCCCACCAGCACGCGCCGCCACGGCGGGCTCGGCCTCGGTCTGGCGATCGTGCGCCACCTGGTCGAGCTGCACGGTGGAAGCGTCAGCGCGCACAGTGCCGGCACCGGCCTGGGCGCGGCCTTCACGATCAGCTTGCCGGCACTGACCCCACCGGCGGCCGGCATCGGCGTGCCGGCACCCGCAGCCGAGCCGCCTGTGCTTCGGCTGGACGGCGTGAAAGTGCTGTTGATCGACGACGAAGCCGATATTCGGGCGGCCATGGCGCGTGTGCTGCAGCAGGCAGGCGCCGAGGTGCCCACCGCCGCCAGTGCGCAGGAAGGGCTGGAGCGGGTGCGCGCGGAACAACCGGCGGTCGTGCTGTGCGACATCGGCATGCCGGGGGCCAGCGGCTACGACTTCATCCGCAGCCTGCGGCAGCTCGCTCCCGGCGACGGCGGGCGCACACCAGCGGCCGCCTTCACCGCCTATGCCCGCGCCGAAGATCGCCAGCGTGCGTTATCCGCTGGCTTCCAGATGCACATCGTCAAGCCGGTGACGGCGGCCGCCCTGGTGGCCGCCATCAGGATGCTGCTCCCGAACGCCGTCGGCTAGGCACAACGGCGGCACGACCTCGCCAACGCAGGCCTGACCCATCAGGTCTTGCCCACCACAACTTGCCGGACAATTGGCGTGCCACTGGTGATCACAGGGCCCATGGCGGCCGTGCTGGTCACAACCGATGGCCCGGTACAGCGTTGGCCGAGGCCCGACATGCACACCACGCCCCCCTTCGCACACCGCCGGTGTGCCAACGCGCCGCCGAGCCCCGACCACCATGGCTGAAGACTGGATTGGATTGCTGCAATGGCCGGCGATGGTGGCCACGGTGCTGGCGTCCTGGCTGGTGGCGTCCAGCCGTGACACGCGCCGCAACCTGGGCTTCTGGGTCTTTCTGGTCAGCAACGTGCTGTGGGTGACCTGGGGCTGGCACACGGGCGGCATGGCACTGGTGGTGATGCAGTTCTGCCTGGCGGCCATGAACATCCGCGGGGCCGTCAAGACCCAGGACAGTTGAGGAAAGCGGGCCACACCCGCTGCGGAGCCTGAACGGCCCCACGCAGCGCCAGACGGCGCCACACAGCCGACACCGCTGCCGGTCAGAAGCAGGCACATCGTTTGCCAAACTTCAGTCGACGATTTTGTCAACACTCCCGGAGGACGCGCATGACCACCACCGCCGCCAAAAAGGCAACTGCAACGAAGACTGCCGCAAAAAAGACGCCGCACAAGAGCGGACCGCCTGACGCCGTGCAACTGTTGACAGCCGATCACCGCGCGGTGAAGGCGCTGTTTCAGGACTACCAGAAGCTGGTGGACCATGACGCAAAAGACGCTGAAAAGCAGGACCTGGCGCAACAGATCTGCATGATGCTGACGGTGCACGCCACAGTGGAAGAAGAAATCTTCTACCCGGCTGCTGAAGACGCGATCAAAGAACCCGACCTTGTCGATGAAGCCACCGTCGAACACGCCGGTGCAAAAGACCTGATTGCGCAGATCGAAGGCTCCGATCCTTCGGACAAGTTCTACGATGCACGCGTCAAAGTTCTCGGCGAATACATCGAACACCATGTCAAAGAAGAAGAAGGGGAGATGTTTCCGCAATGCCGTCAAGCGAAGATGGACCTGGACGCGATCGGCAGGCAACTCGCTGACCGCAAAGCCGAACTCATGGCTGAGCTGGGCATGACCGCCGAGGGTTAGTGCCAGGTCAGTGCCAGCCTGTCAGGTGGCGCGGCTGCAGCGACCAAGCCCACGGATGCGCTGCGTCACTGCGCCCTTGCAGCGAGCAATCGAAGATTGGTCATCGATTGCAATCGATGGCCCGAACACGGAGCCGATCAGTGCTGGCGCCAGGGGCCCATCGCCCGCAACCCCAAGTGCAGCACACACGCTATCGGCTTGGTGGAGCGGCTGTGCAGGCCCGTGTCGGGTGGACTTGGTGCACCCGTCACGGCTGCATTGTTCGGCGCAGCCCGCCCGCGCAGCCGCTGGTGTCAGGCCTTGCCATTGCCCGAGCCGGCCTGCCGGTCCGTCTTGGTGTCGAAGGTTTGTGTCGGCGTCGGGCCGGTGCCATCGGGCTCGACGCTGACGATCTTGTCCGTGAGCGCATCGTCCTTGAAGCTGCGCGGCTGCTGCACGTGAGCAGCACGTTCAGCGTCGAGCAAGGCGTCACGCTGGGCCTCGGGCGAGCCGGGCAGGGGCGCCTGATCAGGCTTGGATGTGTTCATTGGTCATCTCCTCAACGAAAGAAAAAGTACAGCACGACGAGCACGATGCCCGGTACGCCGATCAGCCAGGCCAGAAAGTACTTGCCCATGAGGTCTCCTTTGAACAGGGTGTGGCAATGGGTCCATGTTGATGCGGGGTGGAAATATCGGCAGCAGACAAGGCCGCATGGGGCTGTAGGACGTGGCGATGTCGCGAGCGGCGAAGCATGGTGTCTGGCGCGCTGCCTGGACCGGCAATTGCTGCAGTAGAAATTGCGGCGCGCGTGCGGCCAGGCTCATCGCCCTGGCCCCGGCACCGGGGTCGGTAGCGGCTATCGGTGTGCAGGCTTGCTGCGTCCAGGTCGCCCGATCAGGCCGACATGACGTTGACGACGGCAAGCGCGACAGGACCGGTTTGGTCCGCCACACGGCCGGGGCCAGCGGCTGGTGGCACAAAGGTCGCTGCCGCGCTGCGTGCGGCACGCGCCGTGCGGTGCTCTGCATGGTGCGGGCCCGCCAGGTGCCCCACGGCGGCATCCCAACCTGTCCTCCGGACGTGGGCGACGACGGACCCCTTGCACAAAAATCAAAGAGTTGTCAGGCAAGGGCGCACCAGCGCTGCACCGCCGCCGCCGTGTCGAATGGCCCCGTGTTGAAGCAAATGCGCGCCTGCGGGGCATGTTCATGGACCACGTTGAGCATTTTCTCGAACAGGAGAAAGTTTTTACCGATGGTGCGCACCCCGGCACCGATCACGACGCAGTCATAGCGGGTCTGCTGCAACGTCGCCCGGATCACGTCTTCCGCAGTGTCGCCAAAATCGGTGAGGCAAAGTCTGGCGTCGTAACCCAAGGCGTTCAATGCGGCGATGTCCTTGTCCAGCCCGCCTTGAACCTTCTCGGCCGTCATGCCAGGAAAGGCAGCGTAGGCAGGGTCTGCAAAGTCGATGCGCTGCGGCTGCAGGCCGATCGATAAAACAAGTTTTTTTGAAGTCATGCTGTCTCTCTGGGTGGTGGCGGAAAGTTCTGGAAGGTTTTGGAAGGGTTCGAAAGGTCTGACGTGCAGCTTGGCCCACTGCACACGGGATTGAACGCGTACCTCGGCAGCTGGTCGCCGCCTGTCAGCCTGCGGGTGCGGTGACGTGAAGGACCATCTTTCCACGCGCCATGCCGCTCTCGCCCAGGCGGTGCGCATGGGCGGCGTCAGCCAGCGATAG